>JBICHS010000072.1:0-7705 GCA_043101135.1 Phycisphaeraceae bacterium JB051 | reverse complement strand
TATAGAATCACGCTGGTGGCATTGATACTGGAAATTCAAGCGAGATACTCAGAAACCAAAAGACAACTGCTCAGAAGTTGGATGGGGTGCTTTCCGCGTGGTATTGAGTTTGAACCAGCGTGTGCGGCGGCGTTGCTGGGTGAGAACCACGCGGGGATAAAGTGTAGCGTCCTGTGCAAAGACCTCATGGACCTTTTCTTCGGTGTTGCATTGCACAGAACGATGCAGCAACAGGACATGAGCGGGTTGGCCATCAGCGGATCGACGGTCAATGCGTTTGATTGCTTCAAAAGCCTGTTCATTGGAAAGATGCCCGGCACCTCCCATGATGCGGCGTTTGAGATGTTCCGGGCGCGTACTGGCTTGTTGGAGTTTGGGGTCGTAGTTAGCTTCCAAAGCGAGAATATCCACGTTGGTAAAACTGTGAATGAGCTTGTCAGGTACATGTCCCAGATCCGTTGCAAAACCAATGGAGCCGTGGTTGGAATCGATGCGGTAGCCGAAAGTTCCCTGTCGGTCATGACGCAGGTGAATGGGATGAAAATCCAGATTTGGCAGTGGGTTGAATTTTTCAGTGAACTCACGCACCAGGCCTGACGTAATAAGAGGCAGGGCATGCCTTTTGCGTTTGAGATCGGTGACATGCCAGGCATGCAGGTACAGTGGAATCCCCCAGCCGACCATGGTCTTGATCCAGGTTGGCCGGAAGTGATCCTGATCCAGATGGGTAATGACGATCGCCTTGATTTGTTGCAACGAGCTTTTTGCCTGCCCAAGGCGTCTGCTGATGGTGACAGGTCCGAGCCCGGCATCGAGGAGCATTGCCTGATTCTGATACTGTATCACGGTGCAATTCCCGCCGGACCCACTGCCCAGAACGCAGAGGTCCAGTGTGTTATGCGAGGTTGCACGACGTGTCTGTTCTGTCAGGTCACCAGCCGTTTGCAGGTCTGGGGCAGGGTTGAATAACGGGATGGTTTGTTCGGGTTTCATCAGGATAGCCCAGTGTGGCCTTGATGATCATTTCTGTCAAGATAAAATTCTCTATGAGGGTCATGGTAAGGGAGCTTGAAATGAGATATTTACTGGGCATGGTACTGTCAATGTGCTTGTTAATCGCTTTGGGCTGCGAGCAGGATTCGCAGACCAATCAGGCAGGAAACATGGCTGTTGTGGACATGGATCAAATTGCCATGAGCACGGGCTTTGACAAAATGCTCGGCGAGCAGATGATGCAAATCAACGCTCAAATTAGTACACATCTCAAGGAAGCCCAGGATAAAATTCGTCAAAATCTTGAGGCACGCCAGCAGTCACTTGGGGAAAATCCAACAGACCAGCAGAAAGCCGACTTTGAGCAGTTTTCCTACGAAATGGATCAGCAGTATCGTCAGGAGCTCAACAAGGCTCAGCAAGCCAGCAATCAGGCGCATACGTCAATGATTGGTCAGTTTCGTCAGAAAATCACCCCCATTGCGCAGAACATTGCCCGCGAACGTGGTTTTGATGTGGTGATGACACGCACAGACGCAATGCTTCTTGTCGCACCTGCTGCAGATATCACACAGGATGTCCTCGCCCTGTTTAATCAATCAGGTTTAGGCAACATGTCGATTCAACCTCGTAGCATGCAAAATCTCAATCCACCCCCCTCAACTCCCAGCCCGATGCCAGCAAGTCCAATGCTTCAGCCACAACCAGAATCACAGGGACAAACAGGCACGCCAGAAAAACCGTCTGCCACACCAGCCGAATAGTTAATCAGCTCAATCAACGTCATGAACACGCAGCTTTTGATCGAATCATTGGCTGCGTGTTGTTATGTACCTGAGTTTTAGATAAGTCTAAGTGTGCCTGCTGGTGGGAGGGACTAGGGACTAGCCACTAGGGACTCGTGTTGTTCATCGAACATTTGCCCTGTTTTTCTGCCTTTTGGTCTAGTCCCTAGTCGCTAATCCCGTTGCTGCTCTTGTGCACTCAAAAACCTTATCCCAAACTCAGTTTATATGGATGTTTCAGCATGCCCGACAACGTTATCTGACCGTTATAATCCGCAAATCATCTCTATCCTCCCCAGAAAACCTGAATTAACAGGTCTTTTTTTCGGCATCTTCCTCCGATAACACACATAAGACGCATCACTGTGCCTTTTGTCTGCAACGGCTCGATAAACATAGTAGTAGGCGACAATACAGAAAGAGGTTCCCATGCGTATGCGAACGGTTTTCGTGTTACTGATGATGATGTGTCTTATCGTCGTTGGATGTTCTCAGCCAACAAGCAACAAAGTCAGAATCATTGAACCGTCATACTCGTTCGTCGATCATCCCACTGAACCTGTTGCCGCTGTATCCGATGCCAAGTTAGCCCGGAATCTACTGGACAATCAGACCATCGAACCCTGATTTTCGGTTTTTGCCCAGATCACACCCCACGCGCATTGGGATCCCAAATCTGCTTGTGTAGCTGTGATTGCATGCGAACAGGCAGGTTGTCTTCAATGATCCATTTTGCCAACTCATCCATAGGCAGAGTCGCACAACCTGCCAACTCTGACGAAGCTGGCATCGCATTGACACTGCTCATCAAGATGGCTTTGACACGTGATGCAAGATCGTACTCAGCCATTATTTGCTTGGCCCAGAGATAATCCCCCCTGCTGCAGAGCACGAATTTCACTTCATCCTTTTCATTGAGATGAGCCATGTTATCCCAGTCATTGCGATCCACTTCGCCACTGTCAGGCGTCTTTAAATCCATGATACGAATCACACGTGGGTCACAGACACTGATATCACAAGCTCCACTGGTTTCAATCAGAACAGTCTTGCCTTGATCACACAACTGTGTCATCAGGCAATGAACCTGCTTTTGCAGAAGAGGCTCCCCACCTGTGATTTCAAATAGATCACACTGAATATCTTTGACATGTTCCAGTATTTGATCAACGGTGAAGGATTGACCTTCATGAAAGGCATATTCCGTATCACAGTAGCAGCAACGCAGGTGACAACCTTTGAGTCGAATAAAGACGCAGCGCATACCCGACCAGGTGCTTTCACCTTGCAATGAGTAAAAAATCTCATTGATTTGCAAACGTGGCTGACCGGTTGGCTTCGAGTTGTTGGTGACAGGCAATGACATAGGGTGGTAGTGTAACGTCAGCAGCTTAACTCTTCACATCGTCCAGCATTTGCCTGACGGTTTGCCCGAGCTTTGGATGAACCCATTGGGGGGCAATCTCGGCTAATGGTTCAAGGACAAAACCGCGCTGATGCATCAGCGGATGTGGAACGACCAAGTTCGATCGCTCGATGATCTGATCACCATAAAAAATAATGTCCAGATCCAATGGCCTTGGCCCCCATTTAACACGCGTGGCCTGCTCCTGTCTGCCATGCTCGTGTTCAATGCGGTTAAGTTGCTTTAGCAAGTCCATTGCTGATAAACGGGTTTCGTAAATGGCAACACCATTGAGAAACGCCCCCTGTTCAATGGGGCCGACGGGGTCTGTTTCCAACCATTGACTACACCTGATCAATGCAGTCCCTGGTAATTGCCCGATTTGCTCACAGGCCAATTGGAGATGCTCTTGTCGATCTCCCATGTTACTTCCCAATGCGATGCAAACTTGAATGACGGCTGTCATACGGTATCACTCTCAGTACTAGGTAAAAACACTATTTAATCCCGTAAATCACTGCCAAAGCATACGTTATTGACACAACATTGCCATTTGGTAATGATATTGTCAGTCGTTGTATGTCCAGTTTACTTTCACCTCATGATCCAAGGATATCCTATGAATCACCGCCTTGCATACCGCCTGTGTCTACCTGTGTTAGCAGGTTTGCTTCTGACAGCCTGTAATGAGCCAGAAGCTTACAACGGCTCAAGCAGCTTTCAGAGTACCCCTACGAAGCAAAGTACTCAATCCACACAGGTTCAATCAACACAAACGCAGGCAAACACCACGTCAACCACTTCGTCGGTTACCAAGAGTCAGATCAGTGATGCTGGCAAGTATTGGAAACGTAGTGGCAAGAAAGTCGACACAACCAAAACCAAACGCGTGATGATCGCAGAATTTGGTGTTGTCTTTGTCACTGCACGTGATCACAAACTTGGAAACAATTCTCTGAGTCTTGGCACCATGATGCGTATTGCTGGTGTCGGCAGACGTGAATATGAGTTTGATGACGCCTTTAAGATCAGCTACCCGACCGAGCTTTACAATGCTTTTGTCAAACAACTGGAAGCTGATGGTTATGAAGTGATTCCCGTCGATACCGTCGTCTCAAGTGAATCACTCAAGGAAATCGAATCGGCCAAAGTTGGTGGCAAGACGCGGGGTAACTATTACCACGGCTTCTTCGGGGGTAAAGGCAGTCAGAAAGCCGAGATCTACCCTGCAGCCGGTTTGGATCGCATGGGTGCCGGTTTCCTGGGCTTTGGCGAAGCCAAGAACATGAAAGCCGTAAACAATGCCATGGGTGAACTCAAAGCCGACATGGCGCTGCGTGTTCTCATCGGCGTCGGACTCATCAACGGCAAGGCATGCCTGGAACCGGGCTCAAGCATTCGCGCCTTTTCCGATCTCAAATCCTCAAAGATGCCCGACGGTTCAATGACCTATTGGCCACAAGCACACACAACTCTCAACAGCAAAAAGACACTCTTTTACGATTCACCTGTTATTGATCAAAAGAAGTTTGAAGCATTCAAAGGTAAAGTCTGGCAGGTCAACGAAGCACAGTATTCCAGTGCTATCAACAAAATCTTCCCCAGCTTTGCTGATATGGCATTAATCAAATTGGAACGCTGATTCTCAAACCAAATTCAATTTAAAGGCATGTGAAGCTTTGAAATGCTACACATGCCTTTTTTATATGCACACATCTTAATTAAGACTCATCTGTATTCATTTTTTAACGCTCTGATCAAGTGCCCCATCCCAATACATATTCATGAGTATATTGTTTGGATCGATTCAAAATGTAGTCTAAAGGCATACATCAGCGATCGTGAAAAAGACCAAACATCGGTTTGTAACGATTGTTGAAAGTTGTGAAAGATAAAGGGATTTGTCTCCTGTAACATTCACGCCCGTCATTGTTCTCTGTATGTCCATCTTTGTTGCCTGCAAGTTGTTTTTATCGAACTTACACGCACACATTTTGCTCTTACATCTTTTAGTTCTGTGACGACTGTCTGGACACTCTTTCAGGCAGAGGGGTGATTTTTTTCGCTCGAGTATGAATCGCACGAAACCTGTGCCGATGTATCGACCACAGGGAGGATCCGAACAATGATAAATGATGGTCAATCTGTAAGTATAACCGTTAGAGCCCGCCACGCCCGAGAACGCGGGTCTGTCATGCTTCTTGTCGTCGCGGCTTTATTGCTTATCGCGATGCTTGGGATGGCATACCTACAAACATCACGGCTGGATCGTGCCACGGCCCAGACATCAGCCAAGAGCTATGTTGATGTTGTTGCCAACGCATCTGTTGCCTATATCGGGGAAGTACTCAAAAGTGACCTGATCACATCAGACGATATTATTCTGGATCGTGCCCAGGGCATTGAAAGCTATGATTTCCCATGGACCAGCAGCCATCATTCCTATTCCGTCCAATTCAACGATGGGACCACGGATACATCCAGTGGCGGGCAGCTCGACGACACATGGCTGGCAAGCACAGAGCCTGAATTTCAATCAGGGCACAAAGGCACATGGCCACACATTACCAATCTGAACGGCATCTATTTACGTCTTCCTTCGCTTGATAGTGACAACAGCATGCCTGACGAGATTTCAGTCAATAATGATGTGAGCATGGACATCAAAACCCGTTGGGGATTTGATACCGATGTCCCGATCAACGTCAGCAATCAGTCCAACAACCTTGATTATGCAACGCGGAATTACGAAGTGCTCGGCGCGGATGCAGATGGCGATGGCATCTATGACAGTAAATGGACATGGGCTCCAATACGCCAGATTTCGGGTGTCAGCTACGTCATGGCTGCCCGCATTATCGACAACTCGGCCATGTTGAATATGAATGTGGCTTTGACTCAGGTGAACGCCAAAGACAATTTCCCCGGTGAAGCTCCGGACTATATCCCTACTGGCCTAAATCCAACTGAACTGGACTTTGGTAACTTCGTTTATTCCAACAGCGGCAGTACCACTGAACTCAAAAAACTCCTGGCTTATCGTCTTGGTGTTTCACCTTCCAGTACGTTGACTTTGCCAGTTCAGGAAAACAACAGATATGACTACTGGCTAAATGGCGCTCTTTCATTTGATAACTTCACTGCCCCCTATACCAAACTTGGGATACTTAACGAATTGGAGTTGCGCTATCGTAATGGTTTGAATAATCCTGAAATCACTGCAACCATCGAAGGCGCTTCCTATGGCATGCAAGATTTCCTGCGAGGCAGCAATACAGGTGAATCAAACTATTCCAATGTTCCAGGTGTTAACAAGATGGATGACTACTTCGAAGATGAAGTACGCCATCAGCTGACCACTGTCAGCGGAGCAGGCGTCTTTCGCCCCGCGTTGCCTAACGAAACGCCTGGATTTTATACCAAATCAAATCTCTATAATTTATTAACGCCTGACTCACCAATTAACTCATACAGCTTTTACAAGAAGCTCAAATCCTTCTACAGCAATACAGGAATGAGTGAGTATTCGGATTCTCAGTTAGAGGACATGACCAAGCAGATGGTCATGAACTATGTTGACTATGCGGATGATGACAATCTTATTTCTCAATTCCAGGAATATGACAATATCGGCAATCTGCTGGGATACAGTGGCGAAGTCGTAGGCACAACGGCGGTCATGGGGATGGAAGCTTTGCCATTTATCACAGAAGTTTATACACAGCGCCCCCATCGCTTTGTATCAGACGATGGTTGGTTAAGATACAATGGCAATCTCGATTACCACTTCCTTTTGAATGTGGTTGCTGATCAGTATGAAGTCCCGGGCTTTGCGATTGAAATTCGCAATCCATATGAAAATGAAATCCTGCTAAGTAATGTCAATCTCTGGATCGGCAATACAAACCTTGGCACACTGGATGTTCTTGCACAAAGCCAATTACCTGATGGAAAACTTAATCCGAAGGAAGTATTTATCATCTACAAGGAGTCAGCGAGCAAGAATGGTCAACATGAATCCTACAACATTCAGAAAACAATCAGCAGCGAAACTGCTGAAGGTTACACGAATGTCCTGGTTAAACTCCCGACCAATCAATACAACGACTTACTGTTGTACAGCAGCAGTGCGGATCCTGACTTCAATGTCCAGCTTCGTGCAACACGTCAAGATGGAACTGTGATGTCATGGGCTTATTCAAAGGCACCGATCCAACAATACAAAACCAATATCAATGAAAATTATTACGATTATGGTTACTTCAATTATGGTACCTACTTCACCACCTACATGGTTGAACGTCATAACGTGAGTTACTACAATCTCGGCACTTTTGACGATCAGTTATATTTTTCTCAATCATCAAGTTTTAGCACTGCAACCGGCCTTAATGCTCTGGCTTTCCCTGTAAGTCAATGGAAGAAGAATCTTCGTGATGTCTCTGATGTGAATGAAAACATTGATGCAGACTTATGGTACTTTGCCTCAACGATTGAAAGACTCGGCATATCAGACAAACGT
>JBICHS010000071.1:0-2575 GCA_043101135.1 Phycisphaeraceae bacterium JB051 | reverse complement strand
CATCGACGCTCAGACTTTGTGCCGCCTGATTGATGGTGTAGCCTTGCTCGGTGACAAGCCGAACAGCCGATAGACGAAACTCCTGGTTGTAACGCTGACGTGGCATGGTGCACTCCTTTCGATGGCAGTATGCCATGGATTGGCAGTGTCCACCAGGAGTGGGGAAGACCAAAGCGTCAACAGAATGCCACTGGATTCCCGCCTGCGCGGGAATGACAAATCAACGCTTGTCTGGAGATTAATTGTTCGTTGTGCCCAACGTATCGTGCGCCGTCGGATCATGCAGCTAACATGCGTTCAAGCTTGTCGGGATACGCAGCCTGAGCGACCGCATCTTCGCGGGTGATCATGCCATTGAAATAGAGGTTGGCAATCGCGCTGTCCAGCGAGGTCATGCCCAACGCGCGATTGGTTTCAATCACATTGGGAATTTCAAACACGCGACCTTCACGGATCAGGTTACGCACAGCCGGTGTACAGAGCATGATCTCAACCGCAGGCACCATGCCCGGCGCATCAAGTCGCTTGAACAACGTCTGACTGACGACTGCCTGTAACGTGTTGGCAAGCATCGCGCGAATTTGATTCTGCTGTGATGCAGGATACATGTCCACGATACGTTCAACCGTCTGTGATGCGTTAACGGTATGCAGGGTTGATAAAACAAGGTGACCGGTTTCTGCAGCCGTGATCGCAGCGGACGTCGTTTCAAGGTCACGCATTTCGCCCACCAGAATGATGTCGGGGTCCTGACGCAGAACATGTCGTAAACCTGAAGCAAAGCTCGGTACGTCGTCACCGAGTTCACGTTGCTCGATCATGCACTTGCGGCTGACGAGCTTGTATTCGATGGGGTCTTCAATCGTGATGATGTGCTTGGCATAACGTTGGTTCATCATCTCGATCATCGCAGCAAGCGTCGTCGACTTACCCGAGCCCGTATCACCGGTGACCAGAATCAAGCCGCGCGGCAGGTATGTCATGCGCGAAACCACTTCGGGCAAATTCAACTTATCCAACGCGGGAATATCTTCCTTGATCGCACGCATGGCAATGGCAATGGAGCGACGCTGCTTATGGGCATTGACACGGAAGCGTGCAAGGCCGGGCACTTCAAACGAAAAGTCACTGTCCAGATGTTCATCGAATGTCTTCATGTGAACCTGACTGGCCATCTGCTCCAGAGCTTGCTGGCAGTCTTCAGGCGTGAGTATGCCATGGCCTTCGACCGGTTCAAGGATGGTTCGGTGACGCATCATGGGTTCATGTCCACTAACCAGATGCAGGTCCGATGCGCCTGCTTCAATGACTTGTTTGATGATTGCCAGAAGGTTCATAGACATCACTTTCTGTTGAGTTTGCTTTTGGGTTGGGCGGGCAAAGCAAGTTATCAGGACGTTGTTTTTGACACACCGCCCTGTGCCCAAATGATCGACCAAAGACGTCGCGTCAATCAGCGTTTTAGCCCTTCAAACAAGCAACGTCCGAGATTTTCGCGTCTCTAACCCCGCTAACCGCTACAGGCTGTCCTTGCAGGTAGACAAATCAACAAACGAGATGCCCCATTGAAAACTGCCGGATCAATAGGACCGATCCACTTCCTGATTTCTTAATTAAAAAATTACCCAATTTATCAAGCCTGCGCATTTTCCAAATCGTAGGTTTTGATTCCAGAGCGACGCGGGTTTTTTTACGCAACGGGGAATCCTGAGAAGTGGAGAAAGTCAGGATGAAAAAACAGAACTCGCTATTACTGTCCAAAATCGCACGCAAGCTTCGCAAGCGTCAGCAACGCAAGCAGTATCGCCAACGCACGCAGGCAGCATGTCATTTCCAGCCGCTTGAACCGCGCAAGCTACTCAGTGCCGATGGCCTGATGACCATGGCCATGACCGCGCCGCGCACCATCGACTCGGACGTTGTGCAGATTCAAGAGCGATATCGTGAAGTCGATTCCACGTGGTTTGAAGACCTTGCCCCGCAAGTCACAGCCAACGTGGACACAGGTGTTTCCAGTCTCAACTGGAAAGGCACCGACATCACCACCATCACCGACCAATGGATCATCCAACTCAACGACAAGGCACTGGGCGAAGTACGCTCCGTGGGCGACACGTTCGATTTATTGAACCTGGGCGACTATGACGGTCAGGTCGTTCGCGGCTTGGGTATGGCAGGACTTGTCCTCATTCAGACACAAGCGCAAACCGATGCTGACACCTTCATGGACACCATCTATGACAGCGGTTGGGTCGACTACATCCAACCCAATGCCGTCCTTGAAAATCAGGCAACCACACCCAACGACACCAATTTCCTCAATACATGGGGATTGAATAACACCGGCCAGTTCACCGGCTCGGTCGCTGATGCAGACATTGATGCACCTGAAGCATGGGACCTGTCCACCGGTTCATCAAACATCGTCGTCGGCGTCATCGACACCGGCGTAAAATGGGACCATGTCGACCTGGTCAACAACATGTGGACCAACCCCGGTGAAATTGATGGCAACGGTATCGACGATGACGGCAACGGTTTCGTCGATGACTACTACGGCTATGACTTCGTCAAC
>JBICHS010000070.1:0-3020 GCA_043101135.1 Phycisphaeraceae bacterium JB051 | reverse complement strand
TCAGGCGTGTTCTCAAAGGGTAAGGCTTTTAAGTTGAAAAATGCTTCGTACATCTCGAGTTTCCCTTAACTCTTGGTGTTAGTCAGCCTGGCGGGCATCAACACTTGCGTTTACGTCTTTCGTGCTTGTGTTCAATTGCTGCTGGAGCATCTGCATTGGATCATTCTGCACAGCATCATTGCTGGGACTGTTCTGCAGGTTCATGTACAGGACGCTGACCAGGGTCACCAGGACGGTTGTCATGGCAACGGCGTTGAGCGGGTACAGAACCATATTGCGAACCTTACGCATCCGACGATGCTGCACCGAAACGATCTCACTGACTTCACCGAGCAAAGGCAGGTGAAGCGAGTTGGAGAGCTGTTCACCGTCGTGGAATGTTTCATCCGTGCGGTGAGCAAACAGCAGGCTGATGGCACCACTGATCAGGCCCAGGCCCATCGCGGAGATGAGAATCTGGAACATGTTCGGGGCCACCGGACGCGTGAGCTCGGTACAGGGGCGGATGAAGGCCAGCTGAACACCGCGGTTGCCATCTTCGGCACTGCGGGCCATCTGCACACGGCGAAGGTTTTCTTCCCAGAACTGCAGTTCACGTTGCAGTTGATCCATCTGACGCGTGATCTTGCGATACTGTGAACGGATCGGGAAGAGTTCAGAAGCTTTCATATCTAGCTGTTGGCGACGTTCGGCCACCTGATTGAGTTCAGCTTCGATGGCATCGTAATGCGTCTGTGCCTGCGTCAAGGCCAGCTTCAGGTCGTCAAAACGATTGTTGCTGGCGATGGTCTTGCGGGTGACCACTTCGGTTTCAGTGTTGCTGATAACCTGCTTGACCTGGGCGATCTGAACCTGAAGGTCCTGGACCTGCGGGTGACGATCGGTCATCTTGTTGACGACAACGGCCGTGCGGTATTCGTTCTGAAGATCACGAAGCTTGGTTTCCAGGCGGATCAACTCGGGGTTACGTTCCTTAACCAGTGAGTTGATGGTCTGAGAAGTCGATGCAAGGGCTTGCTCGCAGGCGTCCTTCTGGTTCTTGGCGATGTTGAGTTGACGGGTGAGGTCGGCAACGCGTTCATCAAGTTGTGTCTGGATCATGCTGATGCTGTTGGGTGAATCAGGCAGCAACTCGGCATACTTGATTTCATAGGTCAGCTTCTGGTTTTCCAGATTTTCAATCTTGACACGGGTGCGATCCACTTCGTCATAGAAGAAGTTCTGCGTATCTTCCAAACCCTTGGCAATCTGCTCACGAGCCTGGTCGATGTAGTTGTGAACCAGACGGTTGATCACCAGGCGGCTGAGAACCGGATCGGTGCCGATGTATTTGACACTGATGCGTTCGTGTTCCTGAGTGGCGATCTCAAACTGGACCTGCAACTTGCGAGCCATGTCGCGGCGGAGTTCAGCCAGGTTCACATCCTGCCCGCCCTTTTCGACCATCATGGCCACGAAAGGCTTGACGTCATCAATGGCCTTGTCCAGACTCAGCCCGTTGGTCAGCTCCTGCTTGATGCTGGTGGTATGCTGATCGTAGGTCTTCTGGCCGCTGCCGACCATGATTGAAGCGAGGACTTGATCGGTGCGACGATCGAAGACGGCTTCAGCCTGGTACTTGCGAGGCAGCAGTAGTGAGAGGGCCAGGACGGCTGCACTCACAATG
Organism: Phycisphaeraceae bacterium JB051; assembly: GCA_043101135.1. GTDB lineage: Bacteria > Planctomycetota > Phycisphaerae > Phycisphaerales > Phycisphaeraceae > UBA7800. The sequence goes on along the minus strand of JBICHS010000070.1, from coordinate 1,354 downwards.
AAGAGTGGGAAGATGAACCGCCATTTGTAACGCAGGAGGATAAACCATGCGTCGACTAAGGCTTTAGCTTGGTTATTTGAGCGACTCATGTGAACGACTTCCTTCCGATTTTGAGTTCACGTTCGTACGTGTCAATCACTTGGACTTCAACAATAAACTTCAGGCGACCAGTTAACGTGCGTTGTCTGGGCCACCCCGGTACGGATAACCCGAGAGGTCGGTGCCGATGCTTGCAGGGCCTGCGACAGTCTGAGCGGCAGGCTGGATCGGCAGCAGCAGTTGCTGTAAAGCCAGACCGACTGCGGCAAAACCGTTGGCGGGTACATACAGGATGTCACCTTCATTAAGCACGGCATCAAGCGTCGTATCGCCTTCTTTAACCATCTTGTCCAGGTCAATGGTCATGCGTTTGACCATCTCACCCTTGCCAGACGGACGCAGCACATGAATGCAGGTCGGGTCGGCCAGGCGGGAGGGCTGAGCCATTGCCAGGGTTTGTAATACCGTGTTGGCACCGTTATAGGAGTAAGCACCGGGACGGGCGACTTCACCGAACACAAAGATGCGTTTGGAATTAAAGCCCACCACGCGGAGACTCACATCAGCATCTTCGTAGTACTGAGATGCAAGCTGTTGCAACTCACCACTCACCTGCTCAGGTGTCTTGCCGGCCACGAAATGTGAGCCAAGCAAGGGAAGCGTGATGCGACCATCTGGGCGGATCTGCTCGGTGTGATTGGAGATTTCCGTCACACGCTTGGAGTAGATCGTGATCGTGTCAGGCGGCGCCAGGGTGTAAGCCTTGCTGGTGACCGTCGGACGCGGCGTTGTGACGAAAGCCGAGTAATCAGTGTAATTCGGCTGTGAGCAACCCACGAGTCCCAACAGAATGCCGATGAGAATCGGGCCTGCTGAAAGTGACGGACGCTTTTTGATAACGGTAAACTTCGACATCTTAATTTCCTCCTGACACTGTTTTTTACGATTACAGTGCGGCTTGATCCCAAACTTTCGGAAACGTCGCCAGCAGCAGCTTCAGATCGCTGAGCACACTACGGTGACGCAGGTATCGCAAATCAAAGGCAACTTTCCGACGGGCACCCGCCAGATCGTTGGTGTAACCATGTTTGACCTGGGCAAGACCCGTCAGGCCAGGACGTCCAGCCAGGCGACGTTCAATGCCCGGGATATCCTTACGCAGCTGCTCAAACATCTCAGGGCGTTCAGGGCGAGGTCCGACCAGGCTCATATCACCTTTGAGAATGTTCCACAGCTGGGGCAACTCATCGACGTGTGAACGACGCATGATGTTGCATCCAAAGAGCACACGCTGGTCACGCTTGGAGGCCCCTTG
>JBICHS010000069.1:0-4859 GCA_043101135.1 Phycisphaeraceae bacterium JB051 | reverse complement strand
AACCTACTCCCTACTCCCTACTCCCTACTCCCTACTCCCTACTCCCTACTCCCTGGATTTTAATTGACTTAAAAACCGCTCGTGGATATGATTATTTATAGATTAATTTATTTTAACCTGTGGTTAATCAATGTTCAAGCCGGTTCAATCACTTCAGCGAGGCATGATCCTCATTGAAACCATCTCCGCACGCCGAGAGGGGATCAATCTCAAGGACCTTGCCCATGCCATCGACTGCTCGTCAGCAGCGGCCTACCACCTCGTCCAGACGTTGGTCGATGGCGGCTTTGTCAAGCGCCTTGAAAACCCTGCACGTTATGTGCTTGGTGACAAACTCTTGAACCTGATGTCCAACGAAAACAAGGACCGGTACTACAACATCGTCCACGAAGAAATGCTTGGCCTGCAAAAACAGCTGCCCGGTTCATCGCTGTTTTATTCAGAGTACATCGGCAATCAAGTTACGGTTCGCAGCGCGATTCACGAGAACAACCCCACCCAGATTCAAAGACCCAGCAACTACGTTCTGCCCCCCTATCTCTCTGCGGGCTCCGTGGTTCACCTTGCATATTGGAGCAGTGAAATCTCTGACGAATATCAGCAGATTTATCCCTTTCACATGTATGGGCATGTCCTCTGGGATGACTGGGAAACGTTTGAAACCATCCTTGCCAAGACGCGAAAAGATGGCTGCATCCTCGTCCCTGAAAAGAAACCGCTCAACCTCAAACTGGGCTTACCCATTCTCGGCAAAGACAACGCTTTGATGGCAGCACTCACCATCCAATGGAACCAATCCGAACGCAAGGGACTGCGTGAGAAAATCAAAACACTCAAACAAACTGCCCTGGCGGCCGGCAAACGGATCACCGAACGCCTGGGAGGAAAGTAACCAACATGCCAACATTCATCACCGAACCCTCACGCCAGATCCCAATCGAAGCCAGCTATGACGTGGCTGTCATCGGCGGTGGCATCGCAGGTGTCGCAGCAGCCATGGCGGCGGCGCGACAAGGCGTCAGCGTTGTCCTGATCGAAAAGCAATTCGGACTCGGCGGGCTGGCAACACTGGGTAACGTCATCATGTACCTGCCCATCTGTGATGGCAACGGCAAGCAGGTCATGGGCGGGATCTGTGAAGAACTGCTGCACCTGTCCGTCAGCGAAATCAAAGACCCCATGCCCAAAGCAAGATTCACCCCCGCCCCTGATTGTTGGCTCAACGACAATGATGATCCCAAGCTCATCGATGAACGGTCGCGTAAACGCTTCCTTACCGCGTTTAACCCTTACGCTTTCCAACTGGCGATGGAACAGGTCATCGTCAAGGAAGGCATCACGTTGATGTACGACACCGTTGTCTGCCAAACGATCACGCAGGGGGACAGACTCACGCATCTGATCGTTGAAAATAAGAGTGGCCGTTTGGGCATTGCTGCCAAACAGTTCATTGATGCCAGCGGTGATGCGGATGTCTGCGCTTTTGCCGATTGCCCGACGTATACCAGTAACAACAACGTACCCGCTGCGTGGTACTACGAAATCCACAACGGTGAGTTGCGGTTGGCAGTGCATTCCAATTCGTATGACAAGGAGCACTATCAAGGCAACGGCGCGGTCGGTCCCTTTTTCAGTGGCGTGGATCACAAAGACGTGACCGGCCATGTCCTTGAAACACGGCGGCTACTCAACGAAAAACTCGAAAAAAAGCGCAAGGACAAACCGCAGGACAGCATTTACCCCTTTGGCATTGCATCCATTCCCGGCTTTCGCGTGACGCGATGTCTGCAGAACCAGTTCATGCTCGGTGAACAGCACATGCATACATGGCTTGATGACTGCGTGGGTCTCACCGGAGATTGGCGTCGACGTGGGCCGGTGTATCCCATCCCATTGCGCAGCCTTCAAGCGGACACGATTGGCAATCTCTTCGTTGCAGGTCGATGCATCAGTGCCGATCACAGCGTGGTGGATGTGACGCGTGCAATCCCAACCTGCGCGGTGAGCGGCGAGGCCTGTGGTGATGCAGCTGCACTACTGATCAAGGACAACATCACCGACAACAAAGTGCCGTTGGAGAAGCTTCAGCAATTGCTCATTGATACGGGCGGACTCTTGGATCGCAAGCTACTCGAAAATACGGCTACCGTTTGATGATCTAACGCATAGCCCATACTTAACCCTGCGCACGAGGCAATCGCCTGCGAAAGACCGATGGCGTGACACCAACCAACTGCTTGAACCGTTTGGAAAAATAAAACTCATCACAAAAACCCAGGCTCAAAGCAATCTGCTTGTCCGACAGCATGGTGCTCTGCATCATCTCGCAGGCACGATCGATGATGCGGTTATTACGAAACCGTGCAGGCGGCATGCCCATCAATTGCGTGAAGCGTTTACGGAAACGTTCGTAATCCATGCCCAGATGTTCAGCCACCTGCCAGGGATGCCGACGGTTGGCAAGATCGGTTTCAAGCAGCATGCAGGCATGACTGAGCCATTGACGATCCGAAGCATCATGTTGAGAATCGGCGTGGGATGAACTGGTGAAGATCTCTGCCAGGACTTCCTGCAGTCGACAGACTTCAAGCAACGGCGGTGCATGACCAGCTTCATGTGGCGCCCCGAGGATCGACTCAAACCGTTTGGCCCAGTAGTCCAAGGGCTCCAAGTGCATCACCGGACTTGCCCGATCAATCAAGCCTTTCTGATCCCAAAGCGAAAACACCGGCCCGTTGAACACCAGGTACATCTCCGTCCAGGTTTCATCAGGCCCCGGCCCATAGCGATGCGGCAGGTCGGGGAACACAAGTATCAAATCGCCGGGCGCGATTGCTGATCTCACCGCATTGGCGTCGGCATAATGACCGCTTCCTGCCAACAGGAACACCACGGCATACTCACCCAAAACACGCATATCTGGATCACCAATCCCACGACTATCGGGCAGATACCCGGCCTGTGAGATGCTGCCAATCTCCGAGGTAACGGCATGGCGAACACGAAACCAGGATTGCGATTCGATCTGTTTCATGAGTCTCTTCAAGCTTCCAAAAGTTACAAGCTATTGTCCATCCTATGCATGTTCAATACAAGCTTTTCTGACAACAATCATGTCACCCTCATGAACTTTTTGAAAACAAGGAACCTGCCATGAAAATCACCTTTGGACTTGACGAAGTAGAACTTGGATCAAACGAACTGGGTACAAACCTGCGCGACTGCAATGACCTGCTGGGTGATGCAGCAGCATTGCATGATCGAATGGCTCAAGACGGTTACCTATTGATCCGAGAACTTCATGATCCCAAGCGCGTTCTCACGGCTCGCCAAACCATCCTCGAACACATGCGTGATCAAACCCAATGTCTTGATACCCATGCCGCATTAATGGAGGGCATCATGGCTGGGGACAGCAAGGCCCCCAACATGATGGGCAAAACTGACATCACACATCACCCGCATGTCAAAGCAATTCTCGAAGGTCAACGTGTGTTTGATTTCTTCAACATGTACTTTGGCCAAACCTCAAGGACGTTTGACTACAAGTGGCTTCGTGCAGTTGGCAAGAATGCCGGCACGGCTGCACATTACGACTTTGTCTACATGGGCCGCGGCTCCGAACGTCTGCATACCATCTGGACACCCTTTGGCAGACTCACGCCCCAACAAGGGACGCTGGCAATGCTCGTGGGATCACACAACCTTGCTTCGTTTGAAAAACTGCGCAACACCTATGGCAAAAGTGATGTCGACCGTGATGGGACCAGTGGCCACTTCACGCATGACCTGCTGGGGATCGCCCGCGAATTCGGCGGTCAATGGCAAACAACAACCTTTGAACCCGGCGATGTGATTCTCTTTGGCATGCATGCAATGCACGCGTCAACCACCAACACAACCAACCATTGGCGCATCAGCTGCGATACACGTTTTCAACCTGCGGCGGACGCCATCGACGAACGCTGGGTTGGCAGGAGCCCGATGGGACACACTCACATGAACCCCAAACCCAATGCGTGGCAGGTCGAGAAAATTGCGGCCTCATCCCCAAAGTAAACCGATGAACATCTGCGGGGCAAAGCTGCTCTATATCATTGCGCTTGCAACTTGGTGATGCGTCCGCCGATGATCCACTCGACGATGTAGATATCACCATTGGGTGCAAAGCAGCCGCCATGTGGACTGTTAAACGCGCCCGCATTGACATGCTCGGTCCCCGCGAGATCGGGCCAACCTTCCGGGGGATGGTGTGCAAAGTCGGGCGCCTTACCTGCCCACGGCGCAACACCCATTTCCCCGAGGCATCGCAGTGAATCAGCGTCGAGGATCTTGGCACCGGTTGAAAGTTCGGGGACCAACACCCAGTTGTGCAAAAAATCAAAGCAGCAGGGACTGTGTGTCACATCCGACTGACGAAGTAGATTGCCGTTGTCATCGTAAACGACAATGCGCTTGTTGCCACGATCGGTGATGAACAGTTCAACCTTGCCATCGTTTGTGATTCGAAAATTCAAGGCATGCGGGCATGCAAAGCGTCCTGCGCCTTCGGTGCCGTCGTAGGATTGAAGTTGCTCGCCGGTCGCGGAGAAACGATGGATCAGTGATGCGCCGTAGCCGTCCGCCAACCATATCTCACCGGTGACTGGAAGTTGCGCCGCCCACGTGGGGACATAGCGTTTGGCATCATCACCGAGATACAGCGCATGCTCAGGGCGGGGTAGTCTCTGGACGGTTTGCCCGTCCATGGTGAGTTTTGCGACTTCCGCTGAGTCCTGATCACAAAGCCAGAGATACTCCGTGCCGTTCTCGACAATTTTGGTCAGACCATGCGCGCCCAACCAACGTTCACCGCCGAC
>JBICHS010000068.1:0-2871 GCA_043101135.1 Phycisphaeraceae bacterium JB051 | reverse complement strand
GCCCATCACTGTTGAGCAGTGATCCACCATACACATTGGCCGAATTCTGCTGGGCGTTGTTGGCAAAAGTGTACGTCAGTGTGACATAACGTGACATGTTCGGAGTGATGGTCTGGTTGGGCCACAAGCGAAGTCTCGCAGCACGATGCTTGGGATCGACATAATCACCACTGAACTGCATGGCCTTGCCATGACCGATCAAACTGGAGTTGACGATTTTCAGCCGTCCGCTATACCACTGAACCAACACATCATTGTTGATGGTTTCGTCGATCTGCCCGACGGGTTCCTGGCCGGTAAAATATGCTCCGGGAGACGCCACAACCATGCCAAGCATTTCCTGATCCAACTGCTGATTCTCAAAGTTCACATCCAAAAAGATCTTGGCCGCGACTTGAAGCGGAGTGAAAATGACGCCAAGAATCAATAGATGCAATCCAAACCACACCTTTAACCGTGCATCTGCCATCTGCATTCTCCTTTATATGCAAGCTTGATCAGGCGGGATATTTATTGTTTTTTGAGCAGTACGGACATGGGATCGCCCTGGCGCGTGGCATATTCATCTTGCCACGCGCCGCATCGAATCCAACACTTTGTCTGTTGATAGTGCTTGATGAAAATCAAACACCGACCATGTTGTCAGCCACAAGATCAGTTAATGAAATGTCAGTGTCTGCGAGGTACCCGCTTTGATTTGAATCTGCTTTCGAATTTGCACATGATCCTTGAGCGCACCTGCCGTCCAGATTTCTGCCTGTAAATCCTGATCCGTCGGGTTATTCACTTCGCAGACCAACTGCGCGGCATCCCATTTGATGATGCCCAGATTCAGTTGTGACTGATCACTTAAAAGGGTGTTGCCAATATAAAACGATCCGGGCTGCATCACATCCAAACGGGCAATGGCCTGCCCTTCAAAGACGTCAATTGGCATTTCAATTTTACCCTGCTTGACCACGGCGGCTGGCCAGTTGTAATTAATCCCGTCAACTTGCACCGGCAGACGGAATTCATCCAGCTCAAACACTTTGTATTTCGGGCCATTTATCAGCTGTCCGACCATCAGCCCTTTGAGTGATTGGGGTGATAGCGGACGCGTAATTTCACCACTGACACCGCCCTGCTGAGCCTGGGCCTGCACGATCATGTTGGACATATCCATCGTGCCCTGACTGACGGTCAGATCATAGGGGCGACTCCCGACAAATCCCATCAAGTTTCGCCATTTGTCGGCCATCTCCGGTGCGACGGTCACAAACGCACCTTGCCACTGATACCCGACAGGCAATGCGCCACCGCCATTTTCCGGTGTTGCAAAACCCACTCGCCCACGGGCATCGACGCGCAGCCCATCACACAGTGCGATCAAGCCACCGATGCGCCCGCCCTTGGGCAAGTCCAGTATCCCATCAGTCAGTCGGCCGGTCACCTGCTTACCGGTCTGCGTGTCGGTGTAGGCATATTGCATGTCACCTTTGACCACGGCATTTTTCACATCCAACGTGGTGATGACCGGGAAGATGTCCGCCTGTGTCTGAATGGGTCGACGCAATGCAATGTTGACCTGCTTAAGCCATGGGAAGGCCGTGGTGAGACTGGTGCAATGTTCGGGGAAATACTGGTAATAACGTACTTTTCCTTCAAACACACGACTGCGTGTGGTGGCATGCGACGGCTTGGCATCATAGATCACATCGTCAAATGTCCCCCAGCAATAGCGTTGATCCAGAAACACATCCTGGATATAAGCTGCTGGCGAGGCATAGGAGAAATCCAGAATGGGCGCCATGTTCTCACCGCGCATCGGGCCATGAACATTGGGAAAACCCAGGTATCCGCCGGAGGCTTCATTGGTCCAATAGGTGGGCAGTTCGATCTGAATCTGATCGACATTACACCCGGTGTAGATATTGGGGAAGACCCACCAGTTTTGTCGATCACCGCAACGCCATGTGTGTTGAATCTGTTTACCGAAGCTTTTCCCAGCCGTGATGACGGTGTTGCCCTTACTGTCGGTTGCGTGAATATATGCCCAGTTCACATGTGCTTCAGGCAACGTGACACGATCGACTTTCAGAGATTTCTCATTGGGTGTCCAGCGGCGGTAACAGTTGTAGTTTTCGACCAGCCGGACATCGGTGATCGCCTGATCACTCTGGATTTCAAGAAAAGGTGAACTACCAAAGCTTTGAACCATCGGCCCGGAAGTGACCTGCATGGGCAGAGGGGACTCCCAGAAGTGTGATGTGCCATGCTCGCCCATATACCAATTCAAATCAGCAAGTGTCGGTGCTGCGGCATAGACATGATGACCGAGCTTTGCCACCTTGAGCAGGGATTCGGGAGAATAAGTTTCATGCACCGCATAAGGCATGGGATTGGAGAATCGGAACAGCTGCCATTCAAAGGCACTAAGGCTGTTGTCGACCATCTTCCCATCGCGATAGGTATAGACGGAGATTCCCTGGAAATGTTTGAGCAGTTGCTCGGGCAGGGGACTGGTCGATGCGCGGTGTGCAATGGTGATGCCATCGGGGAATGTCAGGCAAAGGTAATGCGTCTTGACCATCGCCTTGCCATCTTCTGTCAACATGAACTTGGGCGGAAAGAGGGGCGAATTTAAAAGCAGGTAACGGTTGCCATAAGGATCGGGAATGTCCAGGCCGGCAATGACTTTCAATTCGTCATCACTGGCGTCGGCACAGGCCTGGCGATATGCATCCCATTGCTCGGGATCAAATCGTTCAAACGTCTCGGTCATGTAGAGTATGCCTACACCGGCTCGTTTGGCGGCTGCGGCATACTCGGCGATGCTGCCTTTTCCATCACTGTATCGACTTCGGGCACCAACAAAGAGCTTAAACCATT
>JBICHS010000067.1:0-10698 GCA_043101135.1 Phycisphaeraceae bacterium JB051 | reverse complement strand
CACCCGCACGCTCAGAGCTTTTGCACTTTAGAGCGTTTTGCATAATTAATCTCCACTCACCGTCACTCCCGCGAAGGCGGGAGTCCAGTGGAACCTGCAAGCGTCTACAGAATGCCACTGGATTCCCGCCTGCGCGGGAATGACGAAATCGAATAGGACATGGAGATTATTTATTTGAACTGCTCTAAGTGTTCAGACAACACCGCAATGGGCGCATAAAAAAAGACTCACCGAAATCTCGGTAAGTCTTTGAATGCGGTCGAGAGGAGTCGAACCTCCACGGGGTGTTTAGCCCCACTAGGACCTGAACCTAGCGCGTCTGCCAATTCCGCCACGACCGCGGTGCAGAGGAGATATCTTAGGGATTGTTTACATTTCGTCAAGTCGGGTGATCGAGAAATTTAGCTTTCTTGTCTTGACCACAGAGGCGCAGAGACACAGAGCAAAATACAGAAAACATTGAGCCGTTTTTTTTAAAACTTCTCCATTCGTCATTCCCGCGCAGGCGGGAATCCAGTGGTATTCCGTGATCACTTGCAAGGTCCACTGGACTCCCGCCTTCGCGGGAGTGACGGGTGTGCTAAAGGCTTGATGCTGTATCGCTGTGACTCTGTGGTGAAAGCCAAAGCCAGGCGACATGACAAACGCTTTACAGCTCCAACACCGTGATATGCGTGTTGGTGTAAATGCAGGTTTCGCCCGCGATCTGCATGGCATTCTGGACGATCTCCTTGGCAGGCATGTCTGTATGACGTACCAGTGCGCGGGCGGCTGAGGCTGCATAATCACCACCGCTGCCGATTGCCAGAACACCGTCGGAGGGTTCGATGACATCGCCGCTACCCGAGATCAACAGGCTGCAGGACTTGTCAGCTACTGCAAGCAGGCTTTCAAGCTTGCGTAACATGCGATCCGTCCGCCAGAGTTTGGCCAGCTCGATGGCTGCTTTCTTGACGTTGGCGGGGGTCTCCTTGAGTTTGACTTCAAACTTCTCAAGCAGGGCAAAGGCATCGGCAGCAGAGCCGGCAAAGCCCACCAACACACCGGCACCGTCTGCACCAATGTTATCCAGCTTGCGAACCTTCACCGCGTCACCCTTGGCAACAACATGCTGCATCGTCACCTGCCCGTCACCGGCAATGGCAATCTGGTCGCCACGACGGACGGAAAGAATTGTGGTCGCGTGAAACTGGGGCATACTCATCAATGTCTCAACTTTCTGGTTCTCAATGCAATGAACCACAGATGAACACAGATGCACACAGATCAAGACAAAAATTCAGTTGCATCATGCATTGAACATCTGTGTTTATCTGTGTTCATCTGTGGCAAAATTTCTTCTTACCAACCATGATCATAGCAAACCAAAACGGTTATAGTGTCCACATGGATCAACAGTCTCGCACATCCGACGAAATCGGCCATATTCCCGTACTCGCAGACCCCATCATGGAGCTCTTTGATGCCAAGCCAGGCATGGTTTACCTGGACTGCACAGCAGGGCGGGGTGGTCATGCGAGCATGGTGGCACAGAAGCTCGGTGAGTCGGGCCACGTCATTGCACTGGATGCTGATCCTGCCAACGCCGACTTTACGCGCCAGCGTCTCTCGTCTTACCCCTGTCAGTCCGATGTGTTGCATCGCAACTTCGCCCAGGTGACATCAGCTTTGGATGAGCTGGGCGTGGACAAGGTGGACCTGTTACTTGCTGACCTTGGCTTTGCGTCCAATCAGATGGATGATCCGACACGTGGGATGACGTTTCAGGCTGACGGCCCGTTGGACATGCGTTTAAACCCGGATATTCCCACAACTGCAGCGGATTTGGTCAATCGCATGGGGGAGCGCGAGTTGGCGGATGTGCTTTTTCAGTTGGGTGAAGAACGGCTGAGCCGACGCATTGCCAGAAAAATTGTGCAAGTTCGGGAGAAGGAGCCGATAAAAAATACATTGGCGCTGGCAGAGCTGGTGAGTAGCTGCTATCCGCCCAATCAACGCGGTAAACGGGCCCGCATCCATCCTGCCACGAGAACATTCATGGCATTACGGATCGCGGTCAACGAAGAACTGATGGCATTGGAACGACTTCTGGATTCATTGCCACAGATCATCAAGCCCGGCGGTGTTGCGGCGATTATCAGCTTTCACTCACTGGAAGATCGACGGGTCAAGCAGCGATTTTTACAATTCGATCAGAATGATTGTGCAAAACGCCTGACGCGTAAACCAATTGTTGCAGATGATGCCCAAATAAGGCAGAATCCAAGGAGTCGATCTGCTAAACTAAGAGCCGTGCAATTTGGTTCTGATGATGCCAGCATGAACGAAAGATAAGACGCGGGGTTCAGACGCTCAAGGATGAGTGTCATAAGCGAAGGATGGAGCCACAATGACACGTGAAACGAAAGTCGGCCTGCTCGTAGGGATGGGGATCATACTGCTCATCGGCATTGTGGTCAGCGATCATCTCTCCAAGGTTCAGCAGCAAACCCCGGCCAACTTCACGGACATGAGTCGTGAGACGTTTGACAGTCTGATGACCAACAACCGTTCGAGCACTTTGCCCGACAGTGTCCCCGTTGCCAATACCGCCCGCGCCGCCTTGCAGGGCAGCCCCACGCCGCTGCCGCTTCCCGGTGAAGTCATTACCCCGGCTCAACCGAGCATGACTGAGCAGCCCAGCCGACCCCTGTATTCCAACCCCACCGAATCACGTTACACGCCTCAGCCGATTCAACCCAGCCGTGTGACTCCGCCTCAGCCGGCTACACCGACGCGCGCCATTACGCCTCAGCCGCGTCGTGTTGAAGACATGAGCGAAGAGCATGCCGTTGCCAGCAACAATGCCACACCGCGTCTGAATCCGCACATGGCCATCGCGTTGGACACCCGAACCACCAATCCCACCCCGACACCTTCTCGCACCGGTACCTATCACAAGGTGACCGAAGGCGATAATCTCTTTCTCATTGCCCAACGTTATTACGGTGATGGCAAACTTTGGCGATTGATCCGTGATGCCAACCCGAACCTGGTGTCCACCGAAGGCACGATCATGCTCAACAGCCGCCTGCTGATTCCCAGCAAGAAGCAGGTTGATCGGATTCAAAGTGGTGAAGCCGCTGCCCACGCTGCCCCACGTGAGATCGTGGTGGAGTCCGGCCAGACGCTTTCGGAGCTTGCCAAGATTCACCTGGGTAATGCCGGTGATTGGGATGAGTTGCTCAAGGCCAATCGTGATCGTCTGAATCGCCCTGAGGAACTGCGTGCAGGCATGACGCTGCGTCTTCCAAAGAAGGCCATTGAACGTGCTGCTGCCCGTCAGCCGGAAACGACCACCCGACGCACCCCGCCCAGCAACAACACGAACACCAGCAAGACCTACACCATCGAGTCCGGCGATACGCTCTCAGCCATCGCCGCCAAGACGATGGGGTCTTCAAACAAGTGGTACAAGCTTTACCAGCACAACAAATCGGTCATTGATGATCCGGACAATCTGACCGTTGGCAAAACCATCAAGATCCCCTGAAAACCCCAGCAGGGCATCTCCCAATAGGAAGCAAAACCGTGAAGGTCTTCATTGATCTTCACGGTTTTTTTATTGGTTGGCTTGGTGTGACCCGGTCAAGATGACCGGGCTATATAGCCGAGTCATTCTGACTCGGTTGGTTTGAGTCGATTGTCTTGAACCGAATGAATCCACCGGCAAATGGTTTCTATCACAATGTTTTTATCTGTGTTCATCTGTGTGAACCGGTGGCTAAAATGCCTTGAACACAGTTGAAAACGATAGGTCTAAAAACGGATGGTTAACCGGAACTGATCTTATCCCGTCTTGCGGAATTTCTGATTCAGTTGCTCAATCAGACTCGGGATTGCATCCGCATCGGTGGGCTTGGCAAAGAGATAACCCTGACCGTAATCACAATCCAGACTTTGCAGGTGCGCGAGTTGTTCGAGTTTTTCAATGCCTTCTGCGACCACGACCAGATTCAGATTATGAGCCAATGTCACGATGGAGTTGAGGATGGCAGCGAAGCTGTGGTTTTTATCGACATTGTTGATGAAACTGCGGTCAATTTTCAGACTATCAAGCGGGAACTTGTTCAAGCAGCCCAGCGAGGAATGCCCGGTCCCAAAGTCGTCCATCGCCAGCTTAAAGCCGATCTGGCGAAGCTGTTCAAGCATGGGCGTGAGGATGGACATGTTATCCATGATGGTGCTTTCGGTGATCTCCAGCGTCACCGCGTTGTGAGGCAGGCCCGTCTTCCTGAGAATGTCATCAGCATGTTTCACGAAGTCCGGCGTAATGAGTTGTCGCTTGGACAGGTTCACATTCACGCGCAGGTTTCGCATGCTCGGGTACATCTGACGCCAGAGTTTGAGTTGGCTTGCAGCTTCGTAGAGAATCCACCAGCCGATGGGGACGATGAGCCCTGATTCTTCAGCAATGGGGATGAAGGTCAACGGCGAGACCACGCCACGCACCGGGTGATGCCAACGGATCAACGCTTCAAAGCCGGTGAGTTTGCCGGTCGCCAGGCAGTGGATTGGTTGATACAGCAGTTTGAGTTCATGTCTTGCCAATGCATGTCGCAGATCACCTTCGAGCGTGAGTTGCTCCATGGTTTGTTCGTGCATCTGCTGGCTGAAGAAACAGGACTGCGACTTGCCGTTTTCTTTGGCATGGTACATGGCGATATCGGCATCTCGAAGAAGGCTTTCAGGGTCTTCATAGTTGCCGCTACTCAGCACGATGCCGATGCTTGCCGAACAGATCAATTCGAACTGTTCGATGTGATAGGGGCCATGCAATTCGGTTTGCAGTTTCTCCGCCAGTTTCGTGAGCATTTGATGGTTGATCGGTTGGTCGATGAGCAGGACAAATTCATCACCGCCCATGCGTGCTGCGGTATAGGCATTGTGACCCAGTTCGTGGTCAAGCATGTCGACCATACTGCGTGTGACGCGAATGAGTAGTTCGTTGCCTGCTGAATGTCCCAGGCTGTCGTTGATGACTTTGAAGCGATCAAAGTCCAGAAACAGCACCGCGAATTGATAGTCTGCGTCGGACTTCTGGCGTTGGAGTTTGTATGACAGTTCATCAAACAGAGCGCTGCGATTAAGCAAGCCTGTCAATGGATCGGTCTGTGCCTGGACTTGAAGTTTGTTGATCAGCGATCGCATTTTCAAGGCTGCTTCCACACGCGCGACCAATTCACGATTATCAAACGGCTTGGTGATGTAGTCCGTTGCGCCAGCATCAAAGGCCTTGACCTTGATTTCCGTATTTAAATCAGCAGTGAGAAAAATGATGGGGATGTTGGTGGTCAGCGGGTTTTTCTTGAGCTCCTCGCAGACTGCAAAGCCATCCATCTCGGGCATGTGGATGTCCAACAGAATCAGAGCCGGTGTGTTTTGGGTCGCGTATGCTATGCCTTGCTGGCCGCTGTGTACGCAATGGACATCGAGCTCGATATGACGCAGCCGTGCTTCAATCACACGGGCAGTCACCACATCGTCATCAATTACCAATACCTTTGAATCTTCACACATTACAACGGGTCCTACGGTTTGGACATATTTCAGTCGTGATACATCTAACCTGACCCGGACCCTGATCTGCAATGAATGCAGCCCTTGGAGTCTATGATCGACGCATCTTGCACACCGTATAACACCAAGGTTTGTAATTACCCTTTAACTGGAAAAACAAGGGTACAGATATTCGCTATAACCGTAACATTCCTGCGCATATGTTATAGGGCTATACCAGGGTGCTCATGCATGATGTCAAAGCCATAGAATGTTCAGTGACAGTCTCACTTTGTTACCGCTATTTTCCCGCATCGGTTATAGCTTGGTAAGATGTCTGGCATGATTGCATCCATTACCGGCAAACTGGTGCTGACCACCAACGAATCGCTGCACATTGATCTGAACAACGGACTTGTTTACGAAGTTCATGTCCCGGCATTTGTCGTGACACGGTTGGCTTCACGTGTGGGGCAGACCGTGACACTCAAGACGCTGCATTACCTGGAGTCGCAAAATCAGGGCGCGAGTTTTCTGCCGCGATTGGCTGGCTTTTTGAGCGATGAAGATCGTGAGTTCTTTGCGTTGTTCACCACGGTCAAAGGCATCGGCAATCGCAAAGCGCTGCGCGCCTTGGCCATGGACACCGGGCAGATTGCCATGGCCATTGCGGATCGGGATACCGCGTTTTTGCAATCACTACCTGAGATCGGCAAGCGCACCGCCGAAACGATTATCGCATCACTCAATGGCAAGGTGGATCACTTCGCTGCCTCAGGTGCCTATGCCCAATCAACCGCCAAAGACCAAGCCGCCATCGACACCAATGATGATGATGCTTCCGAAACACCGGTGCCCAGCGGCGCGATGTCACGCGAGGCATTGGAAGTGCTCATGCAGTTGGGTGAGAATCGCATCCAGGCGATGAACTGGATCAACATGGCATTGGCGGATGAGAAAGACCGACCTGCTGATGTCACCGCGTTGATCGAACGCTGTTTTCGCATCAAAGCAGGCTCCTGAAACACGCCCCAACCGCATTTTGACCAAAATTGCATCCTTTTTACCCCTAATTGGTATAAAATGATGTAACACGTTCCGGACAGGAGATTTCTCATGGATATCATCTTGGCAATCCTCATGGCGGTGGGACTTTCGGCTGCCTGCGGCTTTCGCGTTTTCGTTCCCATGTTCGTTTTGAGCATCGCTGCCAACGGCAATCATCTTCAGTTGGGCCAAAGCTTCCAATGGATCGGCTCGGACCTGGCGATGGTCGTTTTCGGACTGGCAACCGCGCTTGAGATTGGTGCCTACTACCTACCCTGGTTGGACAACCTGCTTGACTCGGTGGCAACACCTGCCGCGGTGGTCGCCGGTTCGATTGCAGCCGCATCCTGTGTCACCGGTGAGTCCGAACTCATCGGTTGGGTTGGCTCTGCCATTGCCGGTGGCACGATTGCCGGCGGTGTCCAACTCACCACGGTCGCAACACGCATGACCTCGTTGGCAACGACCGGTGGGGCGGGCAATCCCGTGGTCTCCACTGTTGAGGCAACGGTTTCGACGGTGGTCTCCGTGCTGGCGATTGTCCTGCCGTTGATCATCATCCTGTTCGTGCTTGGTTTTGGTTATCTGGTCTATCGCATCGTCAACCGACGCCGCGCCAAGAAGCTCCAAGCCCTGGCAACCCAGCCGTCAACGCTCCCGGTTGATCCACCTGCTACGGCGTAACTCCGCAAACCAACACAACCGCTATTGCGAAATTCTGCGAACATTGGATAATACCAGTGTCGGTTTTTGTTCGGTATCTGATTCAGCGTGATCCGATACCCTCAACACAACTTTCGCAACCCTATTTTGCAAAGCGGCGAACGGATGCTCCGCGAATTACACATCTCCAATTTAGCTGTCATTCATGATGTCAACCTCGAACTCTCCGGCGGGCTCAACTGCTTTACCGGGCAGACCGGTGCAGGCAAGAGTCTGATCCTCGGCGCGTTTGAGATGCTTCTGGGGTTACGCCCTGCAGGCAAAGACATGCTCCGGCCCGGTTCCAAGGAAGCACGCATCACAGGCTTGTTTGAACTGCACGATGAAGAAGTCGTCACGGAAGTGGCAACGATTCTGGATCAGGAAATCACGGTGGGGGACCAGTTACTTCTGGTGCGCAAGATCACGCCCAGCCGATCCTCCGTTGCCATCAATGGTCAACCGGTCACGGCAGCGATGGTCAAAACCGTCGGTCAGCAACTTGTCGACATCCACGGTCAGCATGATCATCAATACCTGCTGCGCGCTTCCAATCAGTTGCTCATTCTCGATCGCTTTGCAGAATGCTCCGAACTCCGCAAGCAATACACGCACACCTGGCAGACGCTCACCGAACTCACGCAACGGCGCGAAGAGCTCACCCAATCCAGCACGCTGCGAACCCAGCAGCTTGATCTCTACGAATTTCAGGCAAACGAAATTGATGATGCCCAACTGCAGGCAGGGGAGTTTGAAGAACTCTCTGCCCGTCATAAGTGGCTGACGAACGTGAATAAAATCCAGTGTGATTCGGGCCAAGCCTATCAAGCGTTGTACGACTCCGACGCATCGGTCATTGAGCGTTTACAGATGATAGTCCATCTGCTTGGTGAACTTGAAGAGCTTGATGAAGAGTTGGCTGAACCCACGCAAGCCATCCGTGAAGCAACGTTGGCTTTGCAGGAAGGTGCCTTTGATCTGGGGCGGTACATGGACCGGATTGATGCCAACCCGCATGAGCTTGATGAAGTTGAAGATCGTTTGAACATCATCAATCGCTTGACGTCCAAGTATGCACGCAATCAGACGGGCGTTGATCCAGTTGAGCAAATTCTCACCTATCGCGAGCAGATCCAGACCGAGATCGAATCGTTGCGGGGCAAGGACGCGGACCTGTCATCACTGGATAAACAGATCAAACAAGCCAAGGATGATCTCGTTAAACAAGGCGAAAAGCTCAGCAAAAAACGCCAGTCTGCAGCAAAGAAAATCAAGCCCCTCATCGAAGTGCAACTTGATGAATTGGGCATGGCAGACGCCCAGTTCCATGTGGAGTTTTCAGCAGTCGGTGATGAAGGTTCGATGCATGGCTTAGAATCACTGGAATTCATGATCCGCACGAATCCCGGTCAACCCGCGCGCCCGATGCGCAAGATCGCCTCGGGTGGCGAACTCTCACGCATCATGCTCGCACTCAAATCCATCCTTGCGGACAGTGACCGTATCAGCGTGTTGGTCTTCGACGAGATTGATGCCAACATCGGCGGTCGCATGGGAACGATCATCGGCGAGAAACTCCGCAGCCTTGCCAACAGCAGCGATGACGGCTCGCATCAAATTCTCTGCATCACACACTTGCCCCAGATTGCTGCCTATGCCGACCGACATCTGCACATCACCAAGCAGGTCATGGGCAAAGGCAAAGACCGTCAAACCCAGACCACGGTGCTGCACCTGGAAGGCGACAACCGCGTCGACGAACTCGCCGAAATGCTTGCTGGCAAAGACGCCACCGACACCACCCGCAAGCAAATCCAGGAAATGCTGGCGGGCGCTTCGTGATGTTTTTTCAAGGCAGTAAAGGCATTTTTACCGCAGAGACGCAGAGGACTCAGAGTTAAGAGAGAAAAAACATGATAGAACCGGGGAATATACTCAATGATTTAACTGGACAAGTTATTGGTGTAGCTATTGAAGTGCATAAAGAACTTGGTCCAGGATTTCAGGAGCATACCTATTCAAAAGCATTATCAATTGAACTTGATATACGCGGTATTAAACATCAATGCGAGGCGCCTGTATCGCTTCAATACAAAGGACAGGCAATTGGCGACGGCAGGCTGGATTTTCTTGTGGAAGACAAACTTGTAATTGAACTAAAAGCCATTGAGCAATTGCATGCAGTTCATCATTCTCAAGTCTTAAGTTATCTCAAAGCAACAAGATTGCCACTTGGACTATTGATTAATTTCAATGTGCATATGCTTAAAGACGGCATACAACGCATCATTCTCTCTTAGCTCTGAGTCCTCTGCGTCTCTGCGGTAAAAAATGTCTTGATTGTCTTAAAGAAATCTCAACTCTGCCCAACGGTCAGCGGAACCGGTTGCGGGGCGACATCATGTGTGGGTTGGAGGGCGATCTGCAAGGGACGACGTTTGCCGCCTTGGGGTGGCAGGCCGTCTTCGTCGATGACGCGCTGGATGGCCATGATGCCTTCGATGAGCGTTTCAGGACGCGGGGGGCAGCCCGGGACATACACGTCAACCGGGATATACTGGTCGATGCCCTGCACGACGGCATACGTGTCAAACACGCCACCGGTCGAGGCACAGGCGCCCATGGAGATGACCCACTTGGGCTCTGCCATCTGCTGATAGATACGTTGGAGCACGGGGAGCATCTTCACACTCACGCGACCTGCAACGAGCATGAGGTCTGCCTGACGCGGGGAGAAACGCATGACTTCTGCACCAAAGCGGGCAAGGTCATATCGACTCGATGCCGTGGCCATCAGTTCAATACCACAACAGGCGGTGGCAAAGGGCATCGGCCAGACACTGCAACGACGGCCCCAGTTCACCGCTTTTTGCAGCGTGGTGCAAAGGAACATGTCATTGTTGGTCAGAATGGATTCGAGTCCCATGGCGATACCTTTTTAAACAACAGCGTTATGCACATTCTAGTACATTTGCCTGACGATACCAAACCCGTCTTGCACTGCCAGGCGATTGCTCAAAAGACGCTTTACGCTTGAGTTGGCGATTGCGAGGAAGATGCTGATGTCTCAGATACATTTGGGGCTTGTATGGCTTGCGGTGCAGCGTTTTGCGGGGCTTGAGCGGTCGGGCCATCGGGTGTCGAAACCACAGCCTGTTCATGCTCTCCCTGGAAGACGATGGGGATCAACAGGATGAACGTCGAGCCTTTGCCCACTTCGCTTTCCAGTTCCAATTCGCTGTGCAGCAGGCTGGCTAACTCCAGACTGATGGTCAGCCCCAGGCCGGTCCCTGAGTGTTCGCGGGTGTGCGTTTGATCCAGTTGCGTGAACTTTTCAAAAATCTTTTTCTGATGATCCTTGGGAATACCCGGGCCGGTGTCAGCGACACTGACACGCACGTGCGTGGGGTC
>JBICHS010000066.1:0-2598 GCA_043101135.1 Phycisphaeraceae bacterium JB051 | reverse complement strand
CCCAGGCAAGAAGAAATTGGCTAATTGAACGCGATGCAAAATCCATGGTCATGTATTGGTGGCATGATGAAATGTCCGGTCAACTGAACTTTTCGCTTGTGTCACTATGTCACGGGAAATTGCCGTTTGGCTGTAAAGTCATTTTGAGATATGTAAAATCACTTGAAGATATCGTCAATGAATGGTTCGCCTCACCTTATCTGCATGGCATCCCATGGAGCGAATTTAGTGACTGTGATCCAGACGAGCCAGACGAACCAGAGATTGAGCTTCCCCCATTGGAGCAAAATATCTGGCTTGAGGTTCTGCCTTAGACGCTATTCAGATGAATCAACCTGCTTTGCCTGATCAATCATCATAGCCAAAGACGCGCATAAAAAAACGCTGCAAATCAAATCATTTGCAGCGTTTATCAATAATGGAGCCGAGGGGGCTCGAACCCCTGACCTCTTGCATGCCATGCAAGCGCTCTCCCAACTGAGCTACGGCCCCTTGAGTTGAGACGAGTATTGTAACGCTCGATCCAGTCATGTCAAATGCACTTTTAACGCACATTGACCAAGCCCCAATTCACAGACTAATCGGATTGTGCTATCATTTGCGATTCACCTTGAATTTGTGGAGATGGGTATGACCCTGCAAGAACAGATTTACGAACTTTTCCTTTTGGAAAAGCAGGTCCGCGGCTTAAACCGTCGCCTCGAAGTGGCCTCTTACCAACATACACAGATGCAGTCCAAGCTCACGCGTTTGCAAACGCAACACGAAGAATTGGCTGCACAACTCAAACAGACACAGGCTCATGCCAACGCGTTGGAAAATGAAGCCAAGGGTGTGGAATCCCGCATCGATGCGTTGCGTGATCAAATGTCGTCTGTTACCAACAACAAAGAGTACTCTGCCCTGCTCATTGAGGTGAACACCCTCAAGCTCAGCAAAGGCAAAACTGAAGAAGAAGCTCTGGTGCAGATGGAACAGGTCGAGTCACTGCAAAAGCAGTTGACCGAACTGGAAACTCAGGTCGAGGAACAGAAAAAACTCGTCGGTGCAGCTGAAGGTGAAGTCCAGGCTCGCAAGGAAGAAGTCGGAGCCGAATTGGCGGACCGCTCTGCCAAGCGTGATGCTGCTGCCGAACCGATTGCCCCGGACACACTGCACATTTTCAACCGTCTCTGCGATCAGCACGATGGTGAACCGCTGGCCCCGGCTGTCGAAGACAATGCCAAGCGTATGGAATACTCCTGTGGCGGCTGCTACATGACCATCCCGCTTGAACGCGTCAACACCTTGTTTACCCAGCCTGATTCGCTGACCACCTGCCCAAACTGTCAGCGTATTCTGTATGTGGATGACGTGCTGCGTGAGCAGATGGATGCACGTGCAGCCAAGAACAAGGGTTGATCGTAAACAATGCCCATTAGCATTCATATTGACGGTGGCGCGCGTGGCAACCCTGGCCCCGCAGCTTGTGGTGTGGTGATTCGTGATCTGGATCATGACTTGCTGCTTCACGAAGCTGGCTATTACCTGGGAACCACGACCAACAACGAAGCTGAATACCAAGGCCTGCTCCATGCTCTTGAAGTCGCATTGGAGATTGGTGCCAAGGACATTCGTATCATCGCTGATTCACAGTTGATGGTCCGTCAGGTGCTCGGCCAATACAAGGTCAAAGCGCCCAATCTCAAACCACTTCATGCCAAAGCCCAGACATTGTTGGCCAAGTTTGATGACTGGTCATTTGATCATGTGCTTCGTCATCTGAATAAACGTGCGGATGAGCTGGCGAACATGGCAATGGATGTGCGGAAGAATGTTCCCGGTGATGCGACCAAGACACCCGTTCTTTCAGGCAAACCTGCAACCAAGCCGCAAAAACAGGATGATCTTTTTGATCACAAGCCCCAGGAAAAAGAGCCGGTAATCAAAGTGCTTTCCCCTGCCCCCTGCTGCGTTCGCTATGCCAAGACGTTGGCTCAGGAAGATGCTGGCAAGCAGCGTTGCCCTGAATGCGGCGCCCTGCTTCAGATCACATTCTGAAATTCATCACACAACAAATAACAAAGCCCGAGGATGCGAGTCCTCCGGACTTTTTTGTTATGCCATTGCTCATCTATAGAGTCAGTGATGTTCGATGATCATCTGTAACTCACCGCTGGCTTGAGCAGGGAATGTCACCAGTGTGCGATATGCCTTATCCCCCCACGAGGCTTGCATAATCGGGTCGGTGAGTTCTTTTTCCTCGACCTGTATTTTTTGAACTGTGCAATTTTCAAACGTGATGCTTGCCCCTGCAGAGGTTCGATCATCAGGCAGACTCACGGGCAAAAATGCCAGCTTCTGCCCTTGGATCTTGACCTGACTCAACGATATCAAGGACAAAGTCATCGGCTGCGAATGAGCACATTGCCAACGATCCGTGACTGTTACGTGATCAGCATTGCGATCCAACTTCACTTGTCGGAGATAGCTTTGCAAAGTTGCCTTGGGATCGTAGGCATTCGCAATGTCCAATGAAAACGTCGTGCATGCGTCTTTAACTTCATGTTTCAATGCCTTGGCTGCAAATTCATGACCGGGCAATTAGATCGGAAGAGC
>JBICHS010000065.1:0-5943 GCA_043101135.1 Phycisphaeraceae bacterium JB051 | reverse complement strand
ATCTTTGCGCCGCCACAGGCCTGCATCGCACCACCGTGCGGCGTATGCTGGAAACGCTGGAGCAAGAGGGCTACGTCCGCCGCAGCCAGTCCGATGACAGCTATCGGCTTAATCACAAGGTCCGACAACTCAGCGATGGCTTTACCGATGAGCATCGGATCGAAGGCAACGATCCGGCCGTCGCGTTTGCGAATCTGGACGGATTCATGAGGTGATGATGAGGCGGCATGAGGTGTGGCGGTTTGAGACATGTACGCAGGTTCCTTCCAAAGTACAAAAGCGGATTGTCGTGATGCAAGCGCAATCATCGCGCTTGGCATGTGCTTGACACATGGGACAAAGTGGAAAATGACAGAGGTAATGCAGGTATGACACAGACAAAGCGCTGCGAGAGTGATCGCAGTCACAGCATCTGTTGCATGATTACCTGTTAGCCAGTTTGTTGTTCAGGTTGATCCAATGGGACCGGGGGCGAATGCACTATTCTTCGCATCACCGACCTGCCTTTCCCTAGAAGGCCCAAGTCGAAACGTCCTGGCAACGCTTGCCAAGACACCAAACTTGATCGGCAGGTATTCGGACTTACGAGCCTCCCTGGCTCCCGGAAGATTTCCGAAGTCACCAAGGCCGGATCAAACGTTGGCTGGTGGCCATTTGCCTGATCCCGTTTCCTACTCACCGCGGCTTCCCAGTTGGGGTTCAGATTCCAACCAGTGCCATCAGTGCGGTTTTCGTTCTCGTTTACCGCTGCTGGGCAGTCCTGGATTCGCACCAGGTTCCCTTTTTCGACACCACAATATCTTGTGGTGTACCGATCGTTCTGCACTATACCATCGGTTTAAGGCGTCCGTCAACGCCAATCTTTGTGTGACATATACAAAACTTTCACACAGCTCGAACGGTTTGAAAATCTGGCGATGAAAACTGACTGTCAAAGCGTGGTTTATAGTTTGGATGCTGTCTAAGAGTGTTCAGAGAAGCGCAAAAAAAAGCACGGATGCCCCAAAAAGTCAGGCATCCGTGCGATGAGATTGTGGAAAATGTGGCGCTAAGCGCGGGGTTATCCGGCCACTGGTTGGGCCTGCGATGCGCGGACTTCCCGGGCGGCGGCAACCATGTTGCTCAGCGATGCAAGCGTCTGAGGCCAGGCGCGCGTCTTTAAGCCACAGTCTGGATTGACCCACAAGCGATCAGCGGGAAGCACATCCAACGCCTGCTTGAGCAGTTCGACCATTTCTTCTTTCGAAGGCACGCGCGGGCTGTGAATGTCATACACTCCCGGGCCGAAGTCTTTTGGATATTCAAACTTCTCAAAAGAAAGCAACAGTTCCATCTTGCTGCGACTGGCTTCAATACTCACCACGTCAGCATCCATCTTCGCGATCCAGTCCACGATGTCGTTGAACTCGCTGTAACACATGTGCGTGTGAATCTGCGTTTGGTCGGCAACACTGCTGGTGGTCAGGCGGAAGGCTTCGACAGCATGTTCCAGGTAACCTTCCCATTGATCCCGACGCAGTGGCAAGCCTTCACGCAACGCTGCTTCATCGACTTGAATGATTTTGATGCCCGCTGCTTCGAGGTCCGACACTTCATCACGGATCGCCAAAGCGATTTGCTTGCAGGTGACATGACGCGGTTGATCGTCACGTACAAAGCTCCAGCAGAGAATCGTGATCGGGCCGGTGAGCATGCCCTTCATCGGTTTGTCGGTGAGGCTTTGAGCGTATCTGGCCCAGTCGACGGTCATGGGGACGGGGCGCGAAACGTCACCGAAAATCACAGGCGGTTTGACGCATCGGCTGCCATAGCTTTGCACCCAACCGTTCTGGGTGAAGCCGATCCCAGAGAGCTGTTCGCCGAAGTATTCGACCATGTCGTTGCGCTCGGGTTCGCCGTGAACGAGGACGTCAATTCCCAGTTCATGCTGACGGTCGACCACTTGCTTGATGCTGTCTTCCATCGCCTTGGTGTACGTTGTGTGATCGATTTCGCCCTGCTTGTATTGTCGACGGACGTTGCGGATATCCGTGGTCTGAGGGAATGAGCCAATGGTCGTGGTCGGCAAGAGTGGCAGGTTCAGAATGTCCTGTTGAATGGATTTACGCTGCAGAAATGATGAGCAGCGTTTGGCCATGTCGACGGTGACTTTGGCCATGCGCGATTGCACTTGCGGGTTGGTGACGCGGAAGCTGTTGCGACGATTTTTCCACGCATCACGATTGGCCTGCAAAGCAGCTTTGTCACCTTGCCCCTGTGCAGCATCACCCAGAAGCTTGATTTCTTCGCACTTTTGTTTGGCAAAAGCGAGCCATGATTTGAGGTCTGCATCGAGCTTGAGTTCGCCTTGCAAGTCCACTGGCACATGCAGCAATGAGCAGGATGAACCGATGAGCACACGGTCTTTGCCAAGCTTATTGGTGACCGATTCGATGGTTTTGATCGCAGCGTCGGCATCAACACGCCAGATGTTCCGGCCATTGACAATCCCCAGTGAAAGCAGGGCTTTTTCGCCAAGTTGACCAAGCACGTCGTCGAGTTGTTCGGGCGCGTGTGCCAGGTCAATGTGCACCGCATCAAAGCCAGCATGGCATGCCAGTTCGGTGTTTTCACGCAGCGGGGCGAAGTACGTGGCGATGATTTTTGCAACGCTTGGAGCAGCTTTTGTCAGACGCGGGTAGATGCGTTTGAATGCTTCACGTTCAGCTTCGGACAAATCGAGGACCAGGGCCGGTTCGTCAATTTGCAGCCACTGGGCTTTACCTTCGAGTTGGGCAAGCAGTTGTTCGTACACGCTGACGATGGCGTCCACGTGATCCCAGCGATCAAAGCCTTCAGCCATGGACTTGCCGAGTTTGATGTAGGTGAACGGGCCGACGATCACCGGCTTGGCGTTGATGCCTTGGGCGATGGCTTCGTCCAGTTCGTCCACGAGTTTGCTGGTGGAGAGTTTGAACTGTTGGTCGGGGTTGAATTCGGGGACGATGTAGTGGTAGTTGGTGTCGAACCACTTACTCATTTCCATGGCGGCAATGCCTTGGGCACCGCGCGCCATTTGGAAGTAAGTGCTCAGATCAATCTGGTCTGCTTCCTGGTTGTAGCGGGTGGGGACATTGCCAAGCATGGCGGTGGTGTCGAGGACTTGATCGTAAAACGAGAAGTCGCCAACGGGGATCAGATCGACACCTGCATCTTGTTGCAGTTGCCAATGGCGCATGCGCAGATCACTTGCGACGGCGCGTAATTCGGGTTGATCGATTTTGCCAGCCCAGAAATTTTCCTGAGCACGTTTGAGTTCTCGGTTCAGACCGATGCGGGGGAAACCCAGTGTATGGGTGAGCATGAGAGAAACCTTTCTGCCACCGATCGCGCAGTGACGAAAATCCTGGCTTTGTGAACAGGCTTGGCGAAAGGTCATCTGTGAAAGGTAAACGGCGAATACCGCACCAAGATGCCGATCGTAAGCCTGCTCGCGCGGCCGATTCGGAAAATTGCGGTGGGGCGTCTCCTGACTGACGGGCTTCTCGCCTGCTTGCCTTCCCGGTTTGAACATGTGTTTTTCACATGTCCTGGAGTCAGTGGCAATGCGCGATTCGCATCCCGATCACAGTAGCGCGTCTGTGCTGGAATCTCACCAGCTTCCGTTTCCCACGGCAAGACGTTGATTGTGCTCAAATCTTAAAGACCGTCACAAATCAAGTCAAGAAGAAATATCCGTTAATCCGGATTTTGTGATGAATTGTTGGTCAGTAGGACACCGCTGCAATGTTGGGCGGTCGGCGCGAGGGGATACTTTGGCTGAGCAAATAACTCAAGACATCCTCTGCGTTGTATGTCCGTTGCTCCTCGTTAATGAGATGTTTGATCAGTGAAAAGTCATCACCGGCGGTGACCAGTGGCAGTTCACATTCGCCGTCTGCAAGGCTTTGTCCCATGCCGATGTTGGCCATCAGGGCATTGCAGATGCATTGGCGTCCGGCGATTTCCTCTTTGGAACCACCTTTGGCCAAAAATTGCTTTTCAGGTTCAGCGGGGCATCGCCAACCCAATTGGCCGTCCTCTTTGCGATAGGCATGTCGCAGGTATCCCAGGTCACAGATGCGTTTGCGGTTTTCAAATGATTCGGCATCAGATAAAGAGCCGGGCAGTTGCATGACTTTGAACGGGAAGCCGGTGGGCGATGCCTTGGGGTCGGTGAAGACACGTGCATCACCTTCACGAATCAGGTCCAGTGCCTGGGTTTTAAGCGCGTTGTCAAAGCCTGATTCTTCACAGAATGCAAAGGCGGTGCCGACCTGGACACCTGATGCGCCCAGTTCCAATGCGCGGGCAACTTGTGATGGATGGGCATAGCCGCCTGCTAGCCAGAAGGGCAGTCCCAGGTCTTTGATCGCTTTGATGTCGGGGATATCACGCTTGGAATAGATGGGCTGACCATCCACGGTGAGTTCCTGTTTTTTGCTGCGTGGTGGGGCGTTGTGCCCGCCTGCCGTGTGGCCTTCGACGATGAAGCCGTTGACTTTGCCGGTGGCTTTTTTTGCAAGCACACCTGCGAGTGTGGCAAAGGAAACGATGGCTAAAAAGTCTGGGCGAAGTAGATCACCCTTGGTTTTCAATTCGTAAAAACCAGGATCAAACGTGGTCTCAAAGTTGTCATCACCCGTCGCGCCATGCACATCCAGTTTCATGGACACTGGCTGATGTTCAGAGAGTTGGTCGAGTATGCCGGGGATGGCGCGCGGGATGCCCGCTCCCATCAGAACATAGTCCACGCCGGCGAGCATCGCGCCATAGAGTGATGGCAACGTTGGGGCCTGAATTTTTTCCAACAGGTTGATACCAACAATGCCGTCGTGATTTTCCTTGGCCAGGTAGACTTCCACGAAGTTGCCCAGCACCAGTAAATCCTGCATTTGGCGCGAAAGTTTTTGACTGAGAATCGGTTTGCTTTTGAACGGCACATCGGCGGGTTTGCCACCTTCGATGAAATACTGTTCCAGAATACGTTGGCTGATTTCCTGTAATGGGAATGCCGCAAGTGCGCGTCGGATGTGCCCGCCAGGGTCCCCTAATTGCAGGCGTCGAACAAGGATGACATCCAATGCTGTGCCCGAGACAACCCCCAATTGTCCTGCCACTGAAACGGCTTTTGCTAATCGCCAGTCCGAGACGGCGGCCCCCATACCGCCTTGAATCACAATAGGTTTCTGTCTTTTACTCATTCGCGGCATGATAACGAGTCGCATCTGCGTCTGCACGTTTAAAATTCAGCAAGTTCCCAAACCGCAGAAATTGTTCGAGGATCGTCGTGCAGATTTTTGTGATGTCATTGGCGAAAAAAACAACTTTAACACCGGGAGAAATCCATGTGATACGAATGCGTCCAGGGTCTGCAATTTCAGATTTTCAGAACGGCATTGGATATGAGTCGCGTATCACTGTGGGGAGATAAAACCGTGTAATTGCTTTGTATTTGTGATGGGGAAATTGGCAATCAGGTGGGTTTGGGATGATGGTCTTGCTGACGTTCTGGTGTTCGCCATGATTGCGGTTGGCGATCTTTTTTCGCAGTATTGATAACTGGCGTTTCTTGATTTCAAGCAATACATCGTGACAGGCGCACTTGCTTGGGTAACTTGCGTGGGGGTGTTGGTAGCCCTACTATGCTTCGTTAAAAATAACTCGGTTATGCCTTGCGATATCGGTTTGTCATCGGCAGTTTAGCTCGAACCCATTTTTACGCAGAGGATGATACTTTGCCTGCGAATATTGAACATCATCATGAAGTCAATGCAGCTGACTTTGGCTTTTTGCCAACAGCATCGGGGATGGAAAATGCGCGTGCCCTGCAAAAGGCTGTGGATCAACAGGGGACGATTATTGTCAGTCGCCCCGGTGTCTACGACTTGGCGGACACGGTGTTTTTGCCCAGCCATACGGATC
>JBICHS010000064.1:0-11268 GCA_043101135.1 Phycisphaeraceae bacterium JB051 | reverse complement strand
AAGGCCCTGGAGTGAGACTTCCTGGAAGACCTGGTCGAGGGCACGTTGGCTGAAGGTGGAGTACACGGCGAAGAAGGGCTTGCTGCCGGTCTTCGCCATGCCTGCCGCCATATCCATGGCATGTGATTCACAGATGCCGGTGTCGAAGGCACGATCGGGGAACTCGGCCATGATCTTGGTGAGTCCCGTGCCGTCGGGCATGGCTGCGGTGATGGCGGTGACTTTGTCATCCTGTTTCATCAGGTCGATCATGCCGTCAGCAAAGGCGCTGGTGAACGAGCGGCCGGAGGATTTAACTTCCACGCGGCAGCCTTCGACGGTGAACGGCTTGGGGCTGTGGAACGTGGTGGCATCGCCTTCGGTGAAGCTGAAACCTTTGCCCTTGACGGTTTTGACATGCAGAAGCACGGGGCGGTCGATGTCTTTGACTTCGTTGAGCATGTCCACCAAGGTCGGCAGGTCGTGACCATCAATCGGGCCAAGGCAAACCAAGCCGAACTGCTCGAACATGTGATCGTGACAGACAGCAGCTTTAGCCATTTCACCAAAGCGGTGATAGGCCTCTTCGAGGGTTGAGCCACCGGGGATGCGTTGGAGGACTTCGTGTGCACGCTTTTTGAGGTCGCCGTACATGTGGTTGACGCGGACGCGGTCGAAGTAGCTGGACATCGCGCCCTGGGGCTTTGCGATGGACATGCCGTTGTCGTTGAGGACAACGAGGAATTGTCGCTTGAGGGTGCCAGCGTTGTTGAGACCTTCCATGGACAGGCCGTTGACGATGGAGGAGTCACCGACGAGGCAGGCCACTTTGCGGTTTTCTTCACCGTTGAGGCTGTCGCCGCGTGCCATGCCCACAGCGGTGGAGACAGCGGTGCCTGCGTGGCCGACGGAGAAGAGGTCGTAGGGCGATTCAGCAGGTTCGGGGAAGCCGGACATCCCAGCGGAGGTGCGGAGTTTGCTCATGAGGTCGAGGCGACCGGTGAGTTGTTTGTGCGGGTAGCATTGGTGACCCACATCAAAGAGCAGACGGTCGGAAGCAAAGTCAAAGACGTAATGCATCGCGATGGTCAGTTCCACCACGCCGAGGTTCGGAGCCAGATGGCCGCCGGTCTTGGAGACCTGATGGCAGATGGCATTGCGGATTTCCTGAGCCAGTTGGGGCAACTCATCAATGGAGAGCTTCTTGAGGTCGGCTGGCGTCTTGATGGTCCGAAGCAGGGGCAAGTCGTTGGCCTGAGCTTCGGTGACCATGTTGTCGGACGAGGTTGCGGTCATTGTCTTTCCTTCTGGATACCTTTCGGAGTTTCAGGATGTCAATATTGTAACCTGAAACGGTCGCTTCCGTGCGTTTTATTAGTCAGGGAGTAGGGAATAGTGATTAGTGAGTAGGAAAAGGCATGTTGCTTGCAGGAGCATTTTCTGAAGGTCTTTTTCTACTCCCTATTCCCTAATCACTATTCCCTGTCAAAATCAGTTCGATCGCGTGGCCATGAAGTCACACAGATCACGCAGGCTGCTATCTGGGACATCGAGTTTGTCCAAGGCGTCATGAGCCTGTTTCTGCAGCTCGACGATTTGCTGCCTGGTGGCATCGATGCCGATGAGGCTGGGGTAGGTGAGTTTGCCTTGCACCAGGTCCTTGCCCGCGGTTTTGCCCAGTTGCTCGGTGGTTTGGGTGACGTCAAGCAGGTCATCGACGACCTGGAACATCAGCCCAATGGCTGCAGCATAATCCGTGATGGCAGCGAGTTGCTCTTCATCAGCACCGCCGACAATCGCGCCCATGCGACAAGCACAACGCAGCAGGGCGCCGGTCTTGTTGTGGTGGATCAATTGCAGTTCTTCCAGGTCGGATAAACCTTCCGGGAAACAGGGCAGTGTGTCATACACTTGACCGGCAATCATGTCGTTGGTCGCCACCGAGAGTTCCTTGACAAGCTCGCAGGCAAGCCTGGGGTCAGCGACTTTTTCAGTGATCAGTTCGAAAGCCATCGTGTTAAGCAGGTCACCGGTGAGGATGGCCATCGCTTCGTTGGTCTGGATATGCAACGTCGGCCGGCCGCGACGCAAGTCATCGTCATCCATCGCTGGCAGGTCATCGTGGACCAGGCTAAAGCAGTGGATCAGTTCGATGGCAGCGGCGGGGGGAAACGCTTGTTCGAGCTTGCCACCCACAGCTTCGCAGCAACGGGCCACGAGAATCGGGCGCATCCGCTTGCCACCACCCAGCAGGGCATACTTGGCAGCATCACGCAGGTTTTCAGGCAATGCACGTTCATCAAGATAAGCAGACATGTACGCTTCAATCGCGCCAGCCGGCTCGGTGAGTTGTTTGATATCAATATTGGGCACAGTGGTACTCATTCGCCTCAGTCGATCCTTGTTGGAGTCAAGTCTTAACCTGCTTGGATCAGGTGCACCGTGCGACGGGACGCCGTTAGCCAAACGTGGGCATATGATACCGGTTCATGGGGGGCTAAACAATGATCACCCGTCCGGATATCTTTTTATCAGGGGTAATATCGGTCTTTTGATGGGAGTGAAACAATGAGCAATGTCGAATGATGCTCATCAATCTCAATGACTCACAAGCCGCCAGATGAGGACGCAGGAGGAATCTGACGGGTTTGGTGGAGTATTCGCGGACCCGTCAGATTCGATCTTTGATCTCATCTGGCGGCTTGTGTCGCGTAATAAATGTCGATTGGCTAATGTTTCATTGCAACTGGTTTGAAGGTTGTCATTCCAAGGCGACCGAGCCAAGATGGCTCGGCTATCGTTACTATAGCCCGGTCATCTTGGCCGGGTTTAAACGCAACAAATCAGATGCAATGGGCCACTCGTGATTTACCGCAAATGCCGCAGCAGGGCTCGGGCGATGATGTCCGCGCCGTCTGCCGGTTTGGTCTTGACTAACCAATCGACCATGTTCTGACGGTAGACCTTGTTGACCATCAATTCAGTGAGGGGGTTGATGATCTGATGTGCATTTTTCACCGCATCCACATGATCCGTCAAAAGCAACGCGGCCCCGGCATCGACCAGCGGCTGGGCGTTGTGGACCTGATGCTGATCCTTGTGATACGGGTAAGGCATGAAAATAGCAGGCACCGCGTTATGCCAAACTTCAGCCACCGAACCGGCGCCCGAGCGACTCACGGCTACCGAGGCACACCGCCACGCCAGACCCATCTGCTGCGTGAACGGCAGGACCTTGGCTTGAATATTGGCATTGCGGTAGGCAAGCTCCATGCGCTCTGCGTCTTCATTGCCAGCGATGTGCAGAATCTGCCATTGACGCATGACCTGCTGTGTTGATGACAGATGCACCATCTCAAGCAGCATCTCGTTGAGTGACTTGGCGGACTGACTGCCACCCACGACCAGCAAGGTTCGGCGTGTGGGGTTAAGTCCCATGTCCACGCGCGCCTGCGCCTTGTCTTCCGGGCCGATCGCTTCATTGCGTAGCGGCAGACCGACATGTTCAGCATGATGCCAGTCTTCCTGCCTGTAGACGGTGTACACATGATCGACGCGTTTTGCTAACCATTTGTTGGCTATGCCCGGGGTCGCATCCAGATTCAGCAGCACGACAGGGACGCGTTTTTTGCGCGCTTCCACAGCCACCGCGCCGGAGACAAAACCGCCTGCACATAACACCGCTTTGACCTGGTTTTCAGCAATCAATTGCCTTGCCTGGGCACGTGCTTTTTTCCATGACTTGATAAAGCCAAGGACTTTCATCGGTTGTCGCGGTAAGGGTTGGGCAGGCGATGGGGACCAGTCATAGGGCAGGTTGCCCATCACGGTTGCATCAATCGCGCGATTGGAAACAAGGAAGTGAATCCCAGCATCAGCTTGAATCTTGGCAACACGTTGGGCGATGGCAATGGACGGGAAAATATGGCCGCCTGAACCGCCGCCTGCGAACAGGATGGATGGACCCTTAGTCATAAGTTGCTGACATTGTACTTAAATCACGAGCAGCAAGGAGACTGTTGAGGTAAAAATGTCATTTGATTTTGCGTTTTAACGATTGGGTGAAGACCGTTTGCGGTTTAGCGCGTGATGGGTTGATCAGGGATATCGCTCAAATGCGCAAGTCGCGCTAAACCGCAAGCGGTTTGCGGGTCAGTTTCCGGACAGAAACTATCGGGGGTTACTTGGTTCCCTCGGGGCCGCCGTCTTTGCCGTATTTGCGTTGGATCGCTGCGGTCAGGTCGATGTCGTTGATGTTGGCCAGGGTGCATAGCCATGCGAAGACGTCAGCGAATTCTTCTTCGAGATTTTCACCGCCTGAGGTGTTGCCACCTTCACCGACGGACTTCTGCAGGGCGGTCGCCAACTCGCCGACTTCCTCGATAAACCACATGTACGTCTTGGGCGTACCCCTCGCCTTGTCGGTGGCATAGTAGCGATCACGGATGAACTGTTGGAAATCAGCGATGGTGAGATTGTCTGTGTTGAGCATATTGGTTCTTTCGGCAGAGCAATGTTTCAAGGCATTTTAACCACAGATGAACACAGATGAACACAGATGAACACAGATGCAAGACAAGCCATTGAAAACATGCTTTTGCCTGCTTCTTCAAGACACAGATGGGTCATGAAATATGCTTGAAGCTATGTATTTTATCTGTGTGTATCTGTGTTCATCTGTGGCTAATTGTCTTTTAAACCAGAGATGAATTCATGCAGGAATCGGATTGATTTCAGTGGTGGGTTGGCTTTTACATTGCCCACGCAGAGAGCTGATGCCGACGGTGAAGTAGCCTGCTGCAAAGAGGAAGAGGAACGGCACGCTGATCATGCCACGCGGTTGACCCAATGCGATGAGCGTGCAAGCCAGACAGTAACACCCCATGGCAATTTCCAGATAGCTCATCCAGCGTTTGATGCTCGGGCAGGCGATGGGCTTTTTGGCAGTGTTGCTGGCGGGGTTGTCGGTGGTGTTGTACTTGGGGGTGCGCACGAATTCGGACTGCTGGCCGAGTAAGGCTTCGATCACGCCACGGGCATTGTTCAACGCGATACCAATCCCCAGGCTCATGAGGATGGGCAGTTGGATAAAGGTCTTGATGACGCTACGCCCCTGGACTTGTTGCGATGCGATGTAGAACGTTCCTGCTGATGCGGTACCCAGTGCAAAGAGGGTTAGCCCCCAGAGCATGGCCGGGATGGTGCCTGATTCAAAGGGTTGCATGTTCACGTAAAACGCAGGGAAGAACAGCAGGGCAAGTAACGTGATGTACACGTAAACCCCCATGCCGGTGAGATGGAAGAACGCTTCGGATTTGATTTTCCAGTTGTTGTCCGAACGGAAGATGCGCCCCAGGAGTTTGCGCCCGGTTTGAATGCCACCTTTGGTCCAGCGGTGTTGTTGGGCTTTGAACGCATTGATTTCCGGGGGCAGTTCCGCAGGGCAGATGACATCGGGCAGGAAGATGAATTTCCATCCTGCCATTTGGCTGCGGTAGGACAGGTCCATGTCTTCGGTGAGGGTGTCATCTTCCCAGCCACCTGCATCATCGATGGCTTGGCGGCGCCACAGACCCGCCGTGCCGTTGAAATTCATCCATCGACCTGAGAGGCTGCGGGCGGCATGTTCAATAAGGAAGTGCCCATCCAGGAACACGGCCTGCGCTTTGGTGAGGATGGAGTCGTCACGGTTGAGATGTCCCCACCGAGCCTGCACCATGCCGATGGTCGGGTCTGCAAAGTGGGGGACGGTTTGCGTCAGAAAGTCCGCAGGTGGGACGAAGTCTGCATCAAAAATTGCAAAGATCTCACCCGTCGCCGAGCCCATGGCATCACGTAACGCACCTGCTTTAAATCCGGTGCGATGGGTTCGGTGCAGATATTGGATGTCCACCCCGCGATTTTGCCAATACGCACAGCGATCCTGGGCGATCTGGCTGCTGGTGTCAGTGGAGTCATCGACAACCTGAATCTGCAATTGCTCAGAGGGGTAATTCAGGTGACATGCTGCATCGATGATCCGAGCAGCAACATTACCCTCATTAAACATCGGCAATTGCACGGTTACTGCAGGCCAAGTCTGGGGCAGGGCGGGGGTCTGGGGCGTTTGTTGACGGTGACGAAAATAAATGAGCACCAGCAGATACCGATGCAGGCCGTAAAACGCGATAAGCAGTAAGACCAGGACATACAGGGCAGTCAGCGGCCAACGGATTCCCGGGTGATTCAAAACATCACCCCATTGGCTCAAGTTTGCAATCCACTCTGTCATAGACCCCATATTCCCCATCAGCCCGTTTGGCTTGATCTTGCGTTAAGTCCTGTCTCTTGTGCTTCTATCCAACCAATGCGTTTAAGCGTCCGAATATTCCATGTTTCATTTCGAACGTGTGTTCAGATGTTATGTGGACGTTGACATTATCCTTTGGTTAGCCGTTGAACACAATCACGTCGATAAGTGTTATTCGCTTGATCTGTTGGTCTGAACATGGTTTGCCAAAATTTTCCGTCAAGGAAAATCGGCATCCCGTCCGATAAAACATTTATACGAATTCGTTGTTATTCAGCCCGTAACTGACCCGATAAGGAATCTACATCCATCGGGTTGGGGCCGGCTGATGGATATCGAGGTGATCGATGACGCGTAAATTATTTGTCCATTCCGCAGTGACGGCCTGCCTATGTCTTTCGATGACGGGTTGCAAGATGTTCAGCTACTCAGGTGGCTGGAAGATTACCCCCCGTGAGAAGAAGTCGGTTGAAGCCTATCACAAGTTCCTTCAGGAACGTGATTTGGCGATGCAAAACACACCGGCTACGCCGCAGCAGCCAAGCAGCACACCCACGACCATCCTGCCCGCCAATCAGCGTAACGCCATGGCGCAGCAGCCTGTTGAGCCGGCCTTCGAAACCGAGTCGGCACCGTCGACCGCCTGGGCAACCACAGCCAGCAATGAGCCGGTGATTCAGCCGACCTCCAATCCCTGGCAACCCGCGACACTTGATGCACCCTCATCCCTGCCGCCAGCAGATCCCATGCCGATGACACGCACTGCACCCTCGCGTCCGGCAGTGGACTTCGGAACCACATCAACCACGCAACCTGAATTTGATCGCAGTCACCGTCAGCCTGTCATCCGCCCGACCGCTCGCCCCGTCGACATCTTCGGGCTGGTCCCCAACAATCCGCAGGATATCTCAGGCACCGGTGACGCTGACCCAAGCAATATTACCCGTGTGAGCTATGCCAACGAAGGTGGCGACTTTGATGTCGACATCTCCCCCGATGGCAAGCAGATCGCCTTTGCCTCCACCCGTCATTCCAAGACCGCGGACATCTATGTGAAGTCTGCCCAGGGCATGGCCATTATGCAGATCACCAATGATCCGTCGCATGATGTCACCCCGGTCTTCAGCCCTGATGGCTCAAAAATCGCTTTTGCCAGCGATCGATCGGGGAATTGGGATATCTATCTTGTCGACGTTCAGGGTGGTCGCCCCGTGCAGATCACCACCCAGCCGACCCAGGACTTGAGCCCGAGTTTCTCACCTGATGGTAAATGGATTGTCTTTGCCAGCTACGGCACGCAGTCCGGTGCCTGGGAAATGGTTGTCGTCAATGTCAAGAATCCGTCCGTCAAACGCTTCATCGGCTTTGGACTCTTCCCCAAGTGGTCACCGGTGGGCAACAAGATTCTTTTCCAGCGTGCCCGTCAGCGTGGGACACAGTGGTTTAGCATCTGGACGGTTGAACTGATGAACGGTGAAGCGATGCGTCCGACCGAGATCATCGCCTCAGCCAACGCCGCTGCCATTACCCCCAGTTGGGCACCCGATGGCAAGCATGTGGTCTTTGCCACCGTCGTCAATGGTGCGAAAAAGACTGGCGATAAACGCCCGCCGCAGTCGGATGTATGGATGGCAGCCCTGGATGGCACCGGTCGCACGAACCTCACACGATCCCGTTTTTCCAACCTTCAGCCCAAGTGGTCATCTGACGGAACCATCTATTTCGTCTCCAATCGTGGGCAGGCAGGTATCGAAAACATCTGGTCCATCCGTCCTGAACGATCCCTGCAGATCGTCGATACCATGGATCAGATGGCAGGCACCAACCCCGCGCCGGCAGGCATGATGCGATTGCCCAATGCCGACACGCAACAAGCCGGTGTCACGCCTTGATGTTGAAGAAAGAATTTTTACCGCAGAGACGCAGAGAACTCAGAGTTAAGAGAGGAATCAAAATTTAGATCCAGACACAAGCCGTCAGATGAACAACTTCCGGGGATGAATCTGATGGGCAGTCAACGCAAATGATTGATGTCTTGAAATCTCTCTTAGCTCTGAGTTCTCTGTGCCTCTGCGGTAAAAAAATGTCTTGAATCGTCAGGACAATGTCAGAAAAAAGTCAGAGAAACTTACCCTTTGACCGATAAATAGCTTTACCAGTTCATCTGAACCAATGAATTATCAGAACCCGGTTCAGATCAGCAGGTGACTCTAACGACCCACCCCGGCATGGACGTCGGAATTCGGGTCAAGACGTTTAGGACGAGCAGGAGGCTCTCCACTGTGCGGCAGGATGCCCTGACAAGTGAACAGGTTTTTTTCTACCTGGTGTTATTGATACTGGGTGGTTGTACTGCCTCTCCAATCATTCAACGTGAACAAGGCCCAAACGCCAACTCGTTGTATGCGGACAGGGTGATCTGGGCGGTCGTCCCGCTGAGAAACGAAAGTGGATCAGCAACGGCAAACGGATCGATGATGGCTGACTCATTAGCCAATACCCTGCAGACCGTGGAGAACATGGATGTGCTTCCTGTTAATCGGGTCATCGCTGCAATGCAGACACTTGAACTGCCACAGCTGCGGTCACCCGTCGATGTGATGCACCTGGCACGGACGCTTGGCGTCGACGGTATCGTCGTCGGCACCATCACGGCATACGACCCATATGACCCGCCCAAAGTCGGCCTGCAGCTGGAACTCTACGCAACCAGTCAAAGGCTCCAGTCTCAAGCTGTCGATATCCGCGAACTCATGTCCGCGCCTACCGGCAACACGGCACCAGCGCCCGGATTTGTACCCGGTGATATTGCACCCGTCAGCACCGCTTCGGCAATGCTCGACGCGTCCAATCCATCCGTACGGAATCGACTTCGGGCTTACGCATCAGGACGTGGGGGACATAAACCCTCCGATCAACCCTGGTGGAAACGCATCGCAGTTTCAACCGGCGTCGCAGAGAAGGACGACACCGATTGGCACCTCTACCGCATCAACATGAACCTGTTCACCGAATATGCCAGCGCTGAGCTGGCCGAACGTCTGCTTCAGGCAGAGTCCTACAGACTCGGTTTGTCGCGGCGAACACCAGGTCGATAGTCTTCCCTGACTTGTCACGGAGGCCCGTCCTGGAACGGAGCGTCCGATGGCAGGTTCGCAATCCAATCCGATCGATCCCAAGTCCTCACCCGCAGGCCAGCCTGTGTCCGTGGACAACGGTCAACGTCAATTGGTGCTTGTCAAAAACGGGCAGCGATACGTCTTTCGCTATGCCCTCGGGGATGAAACGGGCCTCCTGGAAAGTCTCATTGAAATGGCGCGGGATCCCAAGTCTGACCTCACCTGGTTCGACGCGGCGATGCTGTCTCATCAAATGGGAAAAAGGTTCGGGCAACAACTGGAGCAGATTGTAAAACAGTAATCACCATTCTTGAGGAATAGAATCATGGCGGGACAACCACAAATTATCGATCAGTTCATTAACTACCTGCGGTTTGAAAGACACTTCTCTCAGTACACCGCGCGTTGTTATGGTGCTGACCTTCGGCAGTATGCTGAATACCTGGAAACTAAAAAACAACCGGCACAAGATCAGCAACCCCAGACGCCGGGTGTCGCTTCCAACCCTTCACTGAGCATGACTCAGTCCGAACCGGTGACCATCATGGGCTCACCCATGGAACACGAATCCACGGCACAGGAAGGTGATACCGAATACACCATGATCCACGCCGACGCCATGGTCATTCGCGGTTTCCTCACATACCTTGACGGCTTTGGTTACTCTGCTGCAACCACCGCCCGCAAGATCGCAACCCTGCGTAGCTTCTACAAGTGGATGCTCAAACGTGCCATGATTCAGTCCAACCCCATGGTTCTGATCCGCACCCCCAAGCAAACCAAGCGTCTGCCCAAGGCCATGAGCGTCGAACAGGTCGACAAGCTTTTGTCCATGCCTGATTGCAAAGACACCCTGGGTGCCCGTGACCGTGCGATCCTCGAAACGCTTTACTCAACCGGCGTACGCGTCAGCGAACTGGTTGACCTTTCCCGTGGTGATTTGGATCAGGCAGAACAAACCCTGCGTGTACGTGGTAAAGGCAAGAAGGAACGCATCGTCCCGCTGGGTAGCCATGCCCTTGCTGCGATTCGTCACTACCTGACATTGCTCGAACCGGATCCCCGTTTCCGCGCGATCCGTGAAGCTGCCGCATCCGGTGCCGAAGCCGCTTTGTTTGTGAACAAAAATGGTGGCCGTCTCTCCAGCCGCAGTGTCCGTCGTAAACTCGACAAGTACCTGCAATCCGCTGGCCTGGATTCCACCATCAGCCCGCACACCCTGCGTCACAGCTTCGCAACCCATCTGCTCGACAACGGTGCAGACCTGCGCAGCGTCCAGGAACTGCTCGGTCACCAGTCACTTTCAACCACCCAGATTTATACCCATCTCTCAGCAATGCGTATGCGTACGGCTTATGATCAAGCCCATCCGCGCTCCGCATAACTCAGAGATACTGCCTCGCTATATCTCCAAATACTTTCTCGCCAAGGAACGGCACACCAACAAAGAGAGTACGCAAGAAGACGCCCAAGGAAGGGCGTCTTTTTTTATGCGGCTCTTTGTGGGAGGTTGAACAAAGCAGAGCTTCGCTCTGTCCCGCCCCCCCCGGAAAGCGACACGCGGCGGCTCGCCTGAAGTACACAGCGATATCACAAGCGCAACGCAGGCGAGCCACATCGTGTCGACGCGGGGTTGACCGCAGGTCAACAGATATCAACATTGTGATTGCTTAAACGACTTACTTGAGTTCCGAATCATCCAGACTCAGGATGTCGTCATCGTCGTCATCATCAAGGATGTCGTCGGTGAGGGCTTCGAGGGATGCCAGGGGATCGTCGATGTCCAGATCGTCTTCGACTTCGTCATCGTCTTCCATGAGCTCTTCATCGGTCTCAGCGGACGCATCGGCATTGGGGTTGTCGATGGCGGTGTTGGAGCTG
>JBICHS010000063.1:0-8430 GCA_043101135.1 Phycisphaeraceae bacterium JB051 | reverse complement strand
ATGACCGATAACAACACAACACGTTAAAGACCGATATTAGCTGGTCGCAGTTCAATTCATTGGCCGATGATTGAACTGGGTCCGGCTTGGTAACAGGCAGGTGTCATCTAATGTCCCATTCAGACCAGGATCATCCCATGTCACAAGATCCCAATAATCAGAGTAAGAGCACAAGTTCCCAGCAGGCTGCACAGTCCCTTAATCAGCTTCTGGATCAGTGTGAAACCCAGCGCAGTCAGCTTGACGCGTTCCTTGCAGGCTTTGAAAAGAAGATGTCAGGCAAGACCATCATCGGTGAACCTGTCAAAACCAAGCCCCAGCCAGTTGAACCAACACCCGCTGTCGCAGTCGAGGAGCCTGTTGTGTCCGATAAGTCTCATACACAAAATCAGCCTCAAGTTTCTGTGCCCACCGAATCTCAGATTCAGGCAGGGCTCTCGCCGGTGAACATCCAAACACCGGAAATTGAAAATTGGCTCAAAGGCTCGGTTTCACGTTTACAGACATTGGATACATCACTCAGTCGCCGCGAACAACGCCTTGCCACATTGGAAGGGCGTCTGAAAGATGTCGTCACAACCCTGACAGATAAAATCCAGCAGGCTCAGGCCAACAAGCAGTCACTGGAGCAGATCGCCGCCAGTTTTGACGATCAATGTAAAGCCGCTGCCACGCAGGCCAATGCGGACCTGGCGCAGATTGAATCCAACTTCGAACAGCTTGCCGCCGGTCTGACCAATCAACAACAGGTCATCACACGCAGCATCAGCCAATTGCTCAAACAGATCACCACGGCCGTCGGCCCAATCGAGCAGGGCATGGCTCAGCAGATCGATAGTCTTCAGCAGCAGGCATCCCAGATTCAGCAGACCATCGATCAGGCTTTTGTCGATCGCAAGAAAGACATTCAGGCTCAACTTGATCGTTTCCCCGATCTGATTCGTCAGCACGTTCAGCGGTCCGTGGAAAGTTCGGTGGATCAGTCCCGTCAAATGCTCAGTGAAGCTGCCAAGCCGATGCAGGACCTGGTGAACCGTGCCGTAGAATCCATGGAACACCGTGTGGAATCATCTGTTCGCAGTGCCCGTGACAAGGTGCTTGAAAAGACCCGTCAGATCACCGACGAGGCAGAGCAAGGCCTTGATCCTGTACGCCAACGTCTGGATGACAAGGTCAAGCAGATCAAGTCCACCGTTGAAAAACAGGCTCAGGAGATAGATCAGCAGATCAAGACCACGCAAAAAGCCATCGACGAGAACCTTGAAAACTCCAAGCTCGCTATCCAGAAACAAGCGCACCTTGCAGGTGAAACCATGGTCAGCAAGTTTGACGAGTTGGCCCAGAAACTCGATCAGGCTGACTCTTTGGTTAAGCAGTCCGTGACCACCGTCAGCCAATCCATTCAACTGCAACTTGATCAGGCCTCCAAGCAGCTTGATGACAAGGTTGCCCAGGTCTCTGAAGCCGCCGAAGCTTCACGTCAGAGCATCACCGATCACACCACGCAGTCTACGCAGCAGTTGGGCATGGTCGTTGAAGACAGTCGAAACCATCTCGAAGAAGCCTGGCAGCGTATCCGCAAATCCGCAGATGTTACCGTTGAACAAATGGAACAACGGACGCATGCCATGCGTGAAGATGCTCAGCATCTTGTTGAAAACGCCTTTAACGAACTCAAGAACCAGCAGCAGCAATTCAGCGATGACGGTGAGAAAATTCTCCAGTCATTGCGTGATCGTGCAACGGGTTTCCAGCAGCGTATTCTCCGCCTGGTTGAACCCGTTGAGCAACGCATCGAAGCCTCAACTGAAAAACTCAACCAGGCTGTTGATCAAACCGAATCGCAACTCCAGCTGCGTGTTCAGGCGATCGAACAAGCCATTGCCAAACTCGTCGAGCCCGCCGAACAACGCATCGCACATGCTGCAGAAAGCATCAATCAAACCATCTCCGACAGTGAGCAACGGCTTGCTGAGCAGGCAGATGAACTGGATGCGGCTGGCAAGATTCTGGATCAGCGTATTGATGACAAGCTCGATCGCTTCAACCAACAGGTTGCGATCTCCGAGCAGCATATGGATCAGAAAGCCCAGGATTTCAAAGCAACACTCGACGCCTTTGTCGAACCTGCTGCTGAGCATGTCCGTGCGTTGGCT
The DNA here is from genome assembly GCA_043101135.1 of Phycisphaeraceae bacterium JB051. Taxonomy (GTDB): domain Bacteria; phylum Planctomycetota; class Phycisphaerae; order Phycisphaerales; family Phycisphaeraceae; genus UBA7800. Next base: position 6,274 of record JBICHS010000063.1, on the reverse strand, counting down.
GATCATATCAAGGCCACCAGTGAACAATTCCAGGAGCAGCTTCAGGACAAGAGTAAGCAGCTTGAGACTGAGATAGCAAAGGCTATGGAACCTGCTCAGGGCAAGGCGCAGCAAATTGCCCAGTCACTCTTTGATAAGGCCCACGAAGCTGGCCAAGCACTTGAAGAACGCATTGCCGCCAACCGTCAGCGTTTTGAAGAAAATACCCAGCAGATGGATCAGCAGCTTTCAAGCACGCTCGAAGGTATCAGCCAGCAGGCCAAAGCCATTGAATCACGCATTGACAATGCGGGTAAGGCTGCACAGTCTCGCGTGGAAGATCAACTCAAGGATGCCATCGAGCAACTCAATGAACGCGCTACCACCAGCCAAAAACTCATCGCATCCTTCCAGGAAACATTGGATCGTGCCCGTAACGAAGCCAAGGATCTCGTTGAGCTTCAGACCGCACAACTCCGCGAACAAGCCCAGCGTTTACTGGCACCCTCGGCTGAACGTATCAATACCATGCAAGCTCAGTTGAAGCAGCTTGAAGAGATGACCGGCAAGTTGGATCAACGCGTTGATAAAACCCGTCATCAGGCCTCCAAAATCCTGGGGCCCGCACGTGAGCAAATCACACAACTACGCGAGCAGCTTCAGGAAACCGCTGTCAAAGCAGGGCAGGAAATTCAGCAGCGGATCAGTGAAATTGACGGTAAAACCAAAGCCATTCTTGATCCGGCTCAGGAACAGATCGATCGCTTTGCGACCAAACTCAGTGAAACATCCAACCGTGGCAATGCCATGCTCAACGCCTGGGTCAGTCAGGTTGAACAGATGACACAGCAGCGCATGAGTCAGCTGAATGTTCAGGTTCAGACGGTGGATCACAAGATCGCCCAGATGACACAGAACGCTGCAAGCTCTTTGGAAAAACAACTCCAAGAGTTTACGCATTTGGCTTCTCAGTCACTTCAGCCTGCCCATGAACAGGTTGTCGAACTCCAGCAGCAGTTGATTGAATCGGTCGAAGATGCATCTGAAGCCTTGAAAAACCAGCTCAACAAGTTCCAGGATCAGGTTGATGAAATCCGTGAACCTGCAACCAAGCAGATTGAGAACTACGAGGAAGGTTTGCTCGAAATTGCCAACGGTATTCAGGAAGAAATGGCAGATCAATGCCGCAACCTCTTGACACCAACCGAGCAGCAAATCCATCGCCTCCGTGAGCAGGCTTCACGTCTCGTGGAACTCACCGAGAAGGAACTCAACGCCCGGGCTGCGACGTTTGAAGCTGATATTCAAGAACGTCTTGAACCTGTGATGGCGTCGGGTAACGAAAAATTAGAAGCCCTTAAAGCAGAAATTCAGGGCTTTGCTGACAAGATCACCGAACTGGCCCAGCAGCGCAAAGAGCAGGTCCTTGAGAGTATTGAACAGGACATGCAGCCGAGCAACGAACGCTTCAAGGACATGATGCAGAACCAGGCCAAAGCCGTCATTGAATCGCTGGATTTCCAGTGTCAGCAAATGTCTGCGGATGTCATTGAGCAGATTACCAAGCAGATTGATCCGGTGCTTTCAGCGATCAATCGTCGCGTGGATCGTATTGGTCCAGATGGTGAACTCATGGCATTGCAGGTACTGGCGGATTTGCGTGATCGCATGGTTGAGCTGTTCAACAAGTCCGTGAAGGCAGTCAACGAAGCGGAACTGACCATTGATGAAAATTACTCTGGTGCCCCGGATGAAATCTCCGATACAACATTCCGAGATGCCATGAACAACTTCGCTGACCAGATCAAGCAAATGGACAGTGAAGATTCCAATCACGAGGCGGCGTGACCGGATCTCCTACGGTCACGATGAATACAAGACGATCCAGTCGGAGGGAGACTGGGTCGTCTTTTTTTGCGCATCGGTTCATGACGTGACAAACATGGTTATCATCATGCCATGAAGCTTGGCAATGCATCGTCTCATATATTGGCTCTGGATATCGGTGGTGCGAATATCAAAGCCTGTTACGCTGATCATGTTGGCGCAATACATGCATTTTCTCAGCCATTTCTCTTGACGCGTTATGTTGATGACCTGGTCAAGGCATTGCGAAGCGTTGTAGAACTGTGCCCACGAAGACCCAGGCGTTGGATTGTGACCATGACCGGCGAGTTATGTGACTGTTTCCTGAATCGTCAGCAGGGGGTCTATGCGATACTGGATGCTGTGTCGGCTGTCGCAGGGGATCGGCCTGTTCAAATATGGTCGGCAATCGATGGTTTTGTTGACATGCAACATGCGCGTGAAAATCCTATTCACATCGCATCCGCCAATTGGCATGCCTTGGCAAGTTGGCTTGCGCAGTTGCATCCAGGCCAAAGAAACATCCTTATCGACACTGGATCAACCACGACGGATATCATCCCCATGATTGACGGCATTGTAGCGGCGAACGGCAAGACCGATGCGCAACGTTTGGTGGAACACGAACTGGTTTATCTGGGCGGTTCATTGACACCATTGATGGCATTGTCCGCCAGGATGCATGGTGCATTGATGAATGAGTTCTTTGCGACCATGCTTGACCTGGCTGTCGTGATTGGGGCCTGTCCGCAGCAACCGGACAACAACGATTCGCCGGATGGGAGGCCCTATGACACAGCTTCATGCTTACGTCGGTTGCTGCGAATGGTTGGACAGGATTTAAATGACGATTGGCAGATGTCGGATTATCAACATGTTGTTGCGTGTTTGCTGGATGCTGCGGTTGGCATGATCCGATCTGCATTTGATGTAGTTGCACATCGACATGAACCGATTCAGACAGTGATCGTCAGTGGCAGTGGGAGTTGGCTGCCTTGTCGGATGCTTGCGGAGCACGCAAGTTCGTTTGAGGTTATTGAACTTCAGACGCTTGGCGATCAGGCTTCATCCACCTGTGCCTGCGCCCGGGCGTTGTTGGGATTGGCCTGTCAGTTGGATTAAAAATAAAGCGAACCTGCCATGCAAATGACAGGTTCGCTTGTTGGTCAAGTTAAGCAATGAGCAGCCGAATTGCGGGAGTAACGCAATTATGCAGCTTTATTCATTGTTTCTTCAATACGGGTCTTCAGTTCATCCGGTGTGAACGGCTTGACCACGTAGTTGTTGACGCCGGCTTTGATGGCTTCGATCACGCGACGGCGTTCGGCCTCGGTGGTGACCATGATGACCGGTGTGCTCATGTCATTCTGGCGGAATGCTTTGAGGAAAGACAAACCGTCCATATTGGGCATGTTCCAATCCAGAAGAATCAAATCCGGATTCTCAGCGCCGACGCGACTCAAGGCGTCCTGGCCATTCACCGCTTCGATGATGTCGGTGATCTGAAGCTGAGCGAGAACTTGCTTCTGGATGTTACGCATGGTTTTCGAATCGTCGACCAACATGACTTTCATGATATTCACTCCTGCAAGGCATTGCCGGAAAATAGAGTTTTATTCTTTAGGCAGCTCTACGGCTATCGTTGTTGATTTCTACACTTTTGACCAGGGCAGCAACGTCGAGAATCAAACTCACGCCACCGTCCTCACGCACTGTTGCACCACTGACCGCATTGGATGCGTCGAACAGATCGTCCAGTGGCTTGATGACCACTTCCTGTTGCCCGATCAGTTCATTGACCAATAGGCCAACACTGTTTTCATCGGCTGTCCCAACCACCAAAGCGAAGGGGGCCAATTTTCCATTGTTCGTTTTACCAAACCGCTGGTTCAGATCCACCAGTGGCAGGACGCGATCACGCAGACGCATCACCGGCTGACCCTGGATCGTGCTCAATTCGGTTTCGCTTGGACGCACGATTTCAAGCAGGTTCGGCAGGGGCACTGCATATGTTTCATCTGCCACACCGACGATCATGGCGTGCATGATGGCAACGGTCAGCGGAATCTTGATCGAGACGGTGGTTCCCTTGTCGACTTCAGAAAGCACATCGACAAAGCCACCGAGCTTGGCAATGTTGGAGTTGACCACGTCCATACCCACACCGCGACCGGAAAGATCTGAGACTTGTTCAGCCGTGGAAAAGCCCGGGGCAAACACCAGACGCTGGATGGCCTGTTCACTCATGCCTTCGAGTTCTTCTTCGGTCACCAGGCCTTTTTCCATGGCCTTGGCGCCAATACGCTTGGCATCAAGTCCTTTACCATCGTCCTTGATCTCGATGAGCACATGATCACCTTCGTGACAAGCACGAATCAGGATGTTGCCATCAGCCGGTTTACCCTTCGCCAGACGATCCTGAGGTGTTTCAACGCCATGGTCGGCACTGTTGCGCAGGATGTGAACCAAGGGGTCTGCAAGACCTTCAAGAACGGTCTTGTCGACTTCAGTGTCGCCACCTTCCATCTGAAGGTTGATCGACTTGCTGGTGGCTTTGGCCAGGTCGCGAATAACGCGTGGATACCGTGAGAAAAGCTTGCTCATCGACTGCATACGGGTCTTCATGACACTGATCTGCAAATCGGTGGTGACGCGATCCAAATCGGATGCAATCTGGGTGGCTTCCTCACAGATACTTTGATCAGAGGATTCGCTTTTGACGCGCCGTGTCAGTGAGTGCACACGGTTTTTCTGCAGCACCAGTTCACCGACGAGGTTCAGCAAAGCTTCGAGTCGGGAAACATCAACGCGAATGGTTTGTTCAACCGCGTTGCTGCTGGTGGCTTTTTCAGCCTTTGCGCCGCCTGTGTTGCTATTGGCGTCATTGGGCGTATTACTGTCTTTGGCAGTTCCAACAGTCTGATTCACAACACCGTCAAAGAACAAAACCTGATCAATGTTGGCCGACGTCGGGATACACTCTTCTGATGGCAGCTCTTCACCATTGCATGCACGGGTGATGCGATCGGTGAGAGTCTGAGTCGGGATGTTGAGCATGCACTCACGTCCCAAGGCTTCAGCACGCTTGAACAGTTGACTGATCAATGCCAGGCATCGGGGTTGAGATTGGCCAAAGCAATGGTCATCCAGATCGGTAAGCTTGTGAGCAAACGTTTCTAGGCAACGCACCTCATTGGTGATTTCATCAATATTGTAAAAGTCCACAGATCGGACAAGACCTTCGGTCAGATCCACGAGTTGTGATGCGAGATTGCCGGTATTATCCGATGAGGCAGATTGCTGAGCGAGTTCCTGGATATGTTGCAGAGATTCCTTGAAATCCTCAACCATGAATGGCAGAAGATCTTTCTTGGATGCACTGAATTCCAGGGGCGTTTCACCGTCATCAAGTGCCTGCGCGGTGTCCTGGCTTTGCGCGTTGGCCTGGTCTGATTGATCTGGTTGCTGGGTGGTGATCTTTTTGAGTTTTTCGATCAGCTCATCGGAAGCAGGCGAGCACATGCTCCCATCACGCAGTTCATCAATCTGTGAACGCAGGACGTCAGCAGATTCAAGCAAGGCATCCATGGTCTGGCTGGTGACAACGATCTGCCCCTTGCGAAGCAGGTTCAACGCATCCTCAGCAACATGTGCCAGTTTGGTCAGGTTATCCAGACTCAGGAACGAAGCTGAACCTTTGATGGTGTGGATACCACAGAAGATCTGGTTTAGCAGATCCAGGTCTTGTGCTTCGTTTTCCAGACGAACCAGATCCTGATCCAACTGATCGATCAGCTCACCGGATTCAGTGATGAAGTCAAGCAAAATTTCGGCATTGATATGATCAAGCGACACGTCCAAACTCCCTCTGTGATTTTACGTAAGCAAATGATTGTGGCTCGGCGCGCGGTGTGAACAAGTCACGGTTGATGATTGTTTCGCTGTGCCCGATAAACAATGTCCCGTCATCTGCCAACTGCTTACTGAATATATCCAGGCATTGCTTACGCATATCATCGTCAAAATAGATCATCACATTTCGACAAAAAATGACATCAAATTTGCCATGACGACCGGTGGCAAGACGATCCTTGAGATTGACCTTGTCAAAATGCACCATGTCACGAATGTCAGGCTTGATCTTGTATTCGTCACCTTCGTGATCGAAATACTTTGTGAGAACGTCAAAAGACATGTTGCCAATCGCAGACTTGGGATACAAAGCCGTCTTGGCAATTTTCAGCACACGGTCAGAAATATCGGTTCCCACGATCTCCACCGACCAGTCCATGGCACGAATGCCCAGGGTCCGACGGATCATCATGGCAAGGGTGTAAGGCTCCTGGCCACTACTGCAGGCAGCTGACCAGATACGCAGGCATTTACGGTTACGACGTGCTTCAATGAGTCCAGGCAGAACGTTCTTTTC
>JBICHS010000062.1:0-7623 GCA_043101135.1 Phycisphaeraceae bacterium JB051 | reverse complement strand
CGGTGCTTGAAGTCTGCGGGTTGGATGCACAGCCTCAGCAACACTGTGATGGCAAGAGTATCCTGCCGGTCCTTAAGGGCGATGAAAGCTATGATCGCGGCCCGGTATTCTGGCATTACCCGCACTATGGCAATCAAGGCGGTACGCCCGGTTCCTCCGTTCGTGAAGGTGATTACAAACTCATTGAGTTCTTTGAAGACAATCGCATTGAACTCTACAACCTCAAGGACGATATCAGCGAAGAAACGAATCTGGCTGAGCAACTGCCTGACATTGCCAAAGACCTGCATGTCAAACTGGCTCAATGGCGTCAGGATGTTTTTGCACGCATTCCCCAACGCAATCCGTCCTATGAACCTTTTGACCGTTTTGCGGTCACGAATCAGTAAACCATCCGAAAGTTCACTGGCCGACATTCTCATAGCGAGTATCATGAGCAGCAATCACCTGTTAATCAGAAGGATTGCTGCTCATGTCATTTTGCCCACGTACGATTCGTCCCGCATCGCTCCTGTCATTCTTGCTCATGCTTGTCTTTGCCACCACGGCAACTGCAGCACCGGAACACGACAGCTACGGTTTGTATCACTTTTTCAACAAGCTGCGTAACAACCAGCAGGTCACCGTCGCAGCCATCGGTGGCTCGATCACCATGGCTCACAATGGTTGGGCCAGGAAGACGGCTGACCTGATCGCTGAGGCGTATCCACAGAGCAAGGTCAATTTCGTCAATGCGGGCATCAGTGGTACTGGCAGTAATCTCGGTGTCTTTCGACTTAAGCGTGATGTCATTGACTATCGCCCGGACCTAGTGCTCGTGGAGTTTGCAGTCAATGATGGTGGGGCGTCGGACGAGATTTGCATTCGCAATCTTGAGTCGATCGTGGTGCGTCTGCGTCAGTTGGCCAAGCCACCCGCCATTGTCTTTGTCGAAGCTGCCTCACGCGTTGGTGGCAATCACAAACGACACAATCTCGTCGCCAAGCATCATCGGATTATGAGCGTGGACATGCAGAAAGCCATTGAAGACCGCGTTGCCAACACCGAGGCGACCTGGGATGAACTCTTTGGTGATAATGTCCATCCACGTGATCCAGGCCATGCCGTCTACGCAGAAACGCTTTGGAAACGCATGCAGGCTTACGAACACCTGCCTGCCATGACCATGTCTATGGAACCGGATCGTGGCCTGCTTTCCAAAGACGGTCTGATTCTTGACGGCACGATGGTTGTCCCCAATTACAATGTCGATGGCTGGGACTACAGCAACGAACGCATCAACGGCTGGTGGATGAAATACTTTCAGGGCTCGTTGCAGAGTTCAGAAAAAGCCAACCCGCTGCATATCCCGTTTTACGGCAGAACCGTCGGACTCATGATGCTCATCAAGGAAGGGCGTGGACAGGTCCGCGTGCTTATTGATGGTGAATATGTCCGCGATGTCAGTGCCTTTCGTCCCGACTGGTATTATGGCACGTTTGTCCACGGTGAGTTACTCGAAAACACGTGGCATGTCCTCTCTGTCATTCCCATTGGTGTCAATGATAAACCTGCTATTGCTCGCATCGGGTATCTGCTGGTTGAAGACCAAACCAAAGCCCCGTATCCCAAGCCTGAGTTCTGGAAAACCAACTGGGTAAACGCGCAGTCCAAAGCGATGACCCTGTCTAAAGTCGAGTGGGATGTCATCCCCACGGAGGCCTGGCAGGTCGTCGGCCCATTCGGTGGGGAAGCTGCCAAACCTTGGGAAAATCCAACGACGGATCTGAATGCTGACTTCGGTGTCAAGACCATCGGCAATCCCGATCCCAAGGCAAGCTACACCGGCTACCAAAACAAGTCGGTCACCTGGCAGACCGCCCATGGACTCAACGGCTGGGTCGATATGCGAACCATGTACGGTCTGCGGGATCGGTCGGTCAGTTATGCCCATGTGCAACTCAAAGCGCCTAAAGCCGGCGATTATGATTTACGAATCGCTGCAGACTATTTCACCTACATCACCGTCAACGGCAAACGCGTTCACGAAATGCTCCAGCCGCATGGCAGTCCGCGGACCCGCGTGCCCGTGACCTTGCCGTTGGTTGAAGGTGTCAACGATGTCTGGGTGACCGTTCATGCCGGGAGCATGGGCTATGGATTTCTCATGGAGTTGCCTGCTGACGAGATTTTGGAAGTGGTGAAGTAAAATTTTTTTCAGTACAACTTTGTCACGTTGGCAACCGTGATTCACGGATTGCAAACACGATGCAAAGCCAGTTCGTGCCCGCGAGGCAGAGTCTTTTGTTTGCGGTTTTTGTGATATGACAAACGTGTCGCTTACGCGCATTTTTGTCATTTTATTTTAACGCGGCAAGGGCTCAAATGAACTTGTGTTTCCATCAAACTTGATGTAGTTTAGAATTATTCTACAAACCCCTGAAGGAGTTCTCGCCGTGATTGACCCCAAGATCGAAGACGCCATCAATGGACAGATTAATCAGGAACTGACTGCTGCTTACAGCTATCTGGCCATCGCTGCTCATTTTGAGAAGACAAATCTCTCAGGCTTTGCCAACTGGATGCATCAGCAGCGTCTTGAGGAGTTGGACCATGCCATGAAGCTGTTTAACTACCTCATTGACCGTGGTGGTGAAATCAAACTCCAGGCTGTTGAAAATCCGCACAAGGACTTCGGCGGCCCGTTGGATGTCTTCAAGCTCGCGCTGGGCATGGAGCAGAATAACACCAAGTCCATCAACGAGCTTTACCGTCTTGCGACGGATTTGAACGACTATGCCACGCAAAGCCATCTCAAGTGGTTTATCGATGAGCAGGTCGAAGAGGAAAAGAGCATGGAAGATGTGATTGCAATGCTTGAACTTGCTGGTGATGATCGCAGCGCCTTGTTGGTACTCAACCAGCAGATGGGCTCCCGCCAGGGCGATCCTGGTGCAGCACCAGGCGAGTGATCCAACTGGCCTGGCATGGTTTTACGGCTGGTGTTGAATATTTCTGACACTTTGAGGTAAACCTGCTTGCTCATCCTGTACTGAAACATAAACTGACTGACTTGTATTGTTTTACACAAGTCAGTCAGTTTTTATATACAGATCACGGAGACTTCGTCATGCCCTCGATGGATATGCCACTGGATCAACTCAAATCGTACATGGGGATCACTCCCAAACCTGCCGACTTTGATGCCTACTGGGACAAAGCCCTGGCAGAGATGCATGCGGTTGATCCGCAGATCCAGATGACACCCAGCGAGTTTCAGGCACCCAACGCCCAGTGCTTTGATCTGACATTCACCGGCGTCCGCAACACGCGTGTCTACGCCAAGTATCTGCGTCCTGCCAATGCCCAGAAAGGCAAGCACCCGGGCATTGTTCAATTCCATGGCTACTCGGGCAGCTCCGGCGCCTGGCATGACAAGCTTGCATACGTCAACGCGGGGTTTAGCATTCTCTCAATGGACTGCCGTGGGCAGGGGGGCAAGAGTCAGGACAACGCCAATTACGTCGGCACGACTTTCCGTGGCAACATCGTCCGCGGTCTTGATGATCCTGATCCGCAGAACCTGGCTTTCCGTCACATCTTTTTGGATGCTGCTCAGCTTGCCAAGATCGCCATTGAGAATATCGATGAGATTGATCCGCAGCGCGTTGGCTGCATGGGTGGTTCTCAGGGCGGAGCGTTGACCTATGCATGCGCATCACTTGAGCCGCGCATTAAGCGCTGCGCCCCGGGCGTGCCGTTCCTTTCGGACTATCGTCGTGTTTGGAATATGGACCTGGATCAAAACGCTTATGAGGAGTTGCGATACTTCTTCATGCATTTTGATCCCGAGCACAAACGCGAAGAAGAAATCTTCACGACACTGGGTTACATTGCTGTGAACCATTTAGCCCCGCGCATCAAAGCCAACATGCTTCAGGGTTCGTCCTTGCGTGATAACATCTGCCCGCCCAGTACGCAGTTTGCTGCATACAACAATGTGCAGTCTGAAAAAGCGATGGTGCTCTATCCTGATTTTGGTCATGGGTTGCCATCGGTTTGGGGTGATGCTGCTTATCAGCATATGATTCAGCTGTAACTAAATTTAGTACTAAAACCATAGGCATATTTGGTTGGAAACAACGCTGTTTGGCGGTGTAAGATATCGCTATGTGCATGGCAAAGTGATCCTGCTTTGCCATGCTTCTGACTGCAAGGGACAGTTTGTTGACCGTCCTGATAAACCGTGACAAGATCACGCATGCAGCCGTTTGCACTGTCCACAGCAAAAGGAGTTTTCCCTATGATCCACAGAGCCTCTATTGGTGGCAAGCTACTACTGGCTTCACTATGTCTTCTGATGGTAGTTCTGCCTTTGGCAGCACAAAATCTCACGCTCGAAGAAACCAGGCAAATGCGTGATGATGCGGTACTGGCCAAGAAAGCATCAAGCAATCCTCAAGCAACCGCAGCATTGGATCGCGTGATTGGCAAGCTCGATACAGTGATCAGCAAGCTCGAAGAAAAAGCAGCTGATATCTATGACAAGGGCAAGAAGTATCCCACTGCAGCAAAAGTCGAAATCAAAGCGTTTGATGTCCCCGTGGGTGCAACGGAAGTTCACGTGCCTGTGACCATGGATCGTCAAAGCCCTAACACCGTCATCGCGCATGTCCGTGTGTTTGATGGCAAAGGTGGACGCGCCAATCCAGATACCACCAAGCCGGTGATTTTTCGCCCCGGTGATCCATTGACCAAGACCGCGACGTTCAAGATTCGTGCACTCAAGGAAGGTGCTGATGTGCGTTGCAATCAGCCTTCGGTTCCCGATGGTGCTTACCGCAAAGGTGGGAGCATTCGGATCACTGCCAAAGAAGGTGCAGTCAACGAACCGATCGAAGGTGGGCGTGAACCCTTGCCCTTCGAGCCGCTTGGCAAACTCACCTACAACGAAACCGGCGACACCATCAAGTTTGATGACAAGGGTGGTTCAATGAGTTTTTCCACCGCACTGTCTCACGGTCGTACGCAAGTGGGCAACGGTGAAACAGGTTACTACGGTGAAGTGAAATACGACGGCTTTAAACGCACAAAGGAAGGCTTGGTGTTATCCAGTCGTCGTCTGGAAGAACCGGTGAAGTTCGGTACCCCGGCGATTGAGTATCCCTTCCTGGCGGTGATGCTCTCTGGTCATCGTACGCCGGAAACCTACTTCAAACACGGCAGTGTCGAATGGGTCGTGAAGATGCCTAACCGTCGGGGCTCGTGGCCGGCGTTGTGGCTGGTTCCCACTGGCGGTTGGCCGCCTGAGATCGACGTCTACGAAGGCTTTGGTTACAACGGTTCATGGCGGTTTAATGCGTCCTTGTCGACGAACCTGCATGGTGGTGATCGCAATCAACGTACGTTCACCCGTCCTGCCATGTATATGAAGATGTCTGATTTTGGATTGCCTAATACGCTTGATAGTGAATTTCATACTTTTGCAGTGACGGTGACTTCAGAGTGGATCACCATGTTTGTCGATGGCGTGGAGACCATGCAGTATGCCAACCCGTTTGACGGTGAGCAGTGGTACCCGTTGACGAACGTCGCAGTCAAAGCCAAAGTGGATTCGCCCTACGATAAAGGCACCGGCGACATGGTGGTCAAATCCATCAAGGTCTGGCGTGCAGATTAACGCCAACCTATCTGAGTTGTTATGATCAAGCAACAGGCAGGCGAGTCGTATCGGATTCGCCTGCCTGTTTGACTTTCATAATCACAATTTGGATTTTCGGAGGTGTCGCATGTCTGCATTCAGCCTGTCCAACATTGTCTATGTGATGTGCGATGAACTTCGCTGCAGTGAGGTTGCCTGCTGTGGGCACCCGCATATCAAAACGGCCAACATGGATCAGATCATCACCGACTTTTGCCGCAACACACCGCGATTGGATTTGCCCGCGTTTTCGTTTGGCAGTCAGTTTGGTTGAACTCTTTTCTCGACGATAACAATCAAGAATAATCAAGGTGTGATAACTGTTATACGCTTTTTACGTTGATGTCACATGACTGACCGATAAAAACAACCACTCCTGCAGTGACAACTCAACAGTCGATAAGACTTGTCATGAACGCCAAAAAACTGGCTCAATCTGTGGCTGCGCTTCGGGCGATACCAACGCTTTTGCGCTATCGCTTTGCCTGTCGGATCATGGGGCAACAACGCGCTTTGATGCAACTCAGTGAATCACTTTCCACCAAGGCCGGCATGATGGGGCTTTATCTGCGTCACGCTGTCTATAGCCGAATTCTCGATCACGTTGGCAACGATGTTTACATCGGATTCATGTCACAGTTCAGTAAGACACACGCTCAACTGGGCGATCGTGTTTACATCGGCCGATTCTGCACGATCGGCTCGGTGGTGATGGGGGATGATGTGATGCTTGCTGATCACGTTCAGCTACTCAGCGGCCGACATCAGCATGGTGATTCATCCAGTTCCGGTTCCTTGCACGAAAACAGTCATGTTTATCAGACCATCACGATTGGCAAAGGCGCCTGGATTGGTGCTGGGGCTGTGGTGATGGCGGATGTCGGTGCCGGCGCGATTGTCGGGGCCGGTGCCGTGGTGACCAAACCCGTTGCTGCAGGTGATCGGGTTGGCGGTGTTCCCGCAAAATCAATTACGCCAAATGTCTCAAAGAAGGCTGCATAACCGTTGCGGTTTATCGCGATTCAATTCGTGCATTTTCAACATCTCCCCAAGTCACTCCCGCAAATGGTCGATGGATGAGGTAGACGTTTTATCCGTCACAGACGTTGCAGAGAGATGTGAGACGCCCATGCAGATTCAGATCCACGAAAAGCTCAATTCTGATTTACTCAGTGAGATTCGCACGTATTTGCAGTCTAATACGCAAGTCGGTGCGGTGAGTAGTGATCATGATCCGCGGTGGTTGTCGGTGCTTGCCAAGGCGTTGGATCATCGCACGTTTGTGATCACCGCCCGTGAAGATGAGCAGGTGGTGGGTTATCTGCCTTTGGCATTGGTGACCAGTCGCCTGTTTGGTCGGTTCCTGGTGAGCTTGCCTTATTTGAATTTGGCAGGTGTGGTTGCTGAGAATGATGCAGTTGCGACCGCCTTAATCACCGAGGCGTCGGACCTGGCGCGGGTGCATGATGTGCAGTATATGGAGCTGCGTCATGGCAATGCTCATGCCCATGACTCTCTCACCAAACAGCGTGATGAAAAAGTCCGCATGGTCTTGGATTTACCCGAGGACAGCGACGCACTCTGGAGCAATCTCAAAGCCAAGGTCCGTAACCAGATTCGCAAGGGCGATAAGTTCGACCTGACGATGCATTGGGGCAGCATGGATTTGCTGGACGATTTTTACAACGTCTTTGCCATCAACATGCGTGATCTGGGCACCCCGGTTTACCCTCGAAAATTGTTTGCTCAAATTGTTCAAACCTTCCCGGATACTGCCGAGTTTGGCGTGGTCAAACATCAAGGCCAGGCCATTGCAGGGGCGCTGTTGATTCATGATCCTTTGCGTCAAACCGGCGGCCTCACACAGGTTCCTTCCGCAAGCACTCTGCGAAATTTCAATGACACCTATGCCAACATGTGGATGTATCACCATCGGCTAGGTT
>JBICHS010000061.1:0-3689 GCA_043101135.1 Phycisphaeraceae bacterium JB051 | reverse complement strand
CGTGATGAGTTTTTGATAGTAGGTAACCAACTGCTGATTCTTCCAGGCATCAAAGGCTTGACGATGATTGGCATTGATCCATGCCCAGCGATGGTGATGTGATTTTTTGAGAATGGCAGTGACATCAATCAGCTTCTGTTTCCCAAACGCGTTAAGTGTCCAATCATCCACACCTGCATCAGGCGAATTAAAACTCGCCCAACCGCAATTTGCCCACGTCATCCAGCGAATGGAAATGCCTTTAAACGCAGGGCTATCTGCTGCATGCCTGGTTAACTCAGTGACCAGATCAACGCCCCACTGTTGGACCGTCGGATGCAATGGATTGAGCCTGGTCTTGCCACGACTATCTGCGCAGTAGAGCTCGGGTGACTGCTTTTCATCAGGTAGCGTAACCATGTTCTCCGTCGGATGAAGCTCTGCGAAATAGCGCATGCCATAACGTTCGGCAGTGAGCAGCAACGGCCAGACAATACCAGTCGGGTAATGATCATCACGCAAAAAGCCACGCAGCTTGGCATTGTCAATCACCTTGGACGGCCAACAGGTCGTGCCATAAATCGCAACCGTGTCCCAGAACGTATCGATCCCTGCAGACTGACACCAACGTGCATAGCGATCCGCGGCTTTGAGTAGTTCACTTAGTGAATCATCCACTGCGCCAAAGTAACCATACCAACGGTCATACTCTTCAAAGAAAATGGCCTGATGTCGTTGAGCTTTGTGGGCAAGTTCAAGTGACGGATACTGATCGCCAGTCTGATACAAACGAATCCTGGCAGCAGCAGCACGCAAAGGCCCATGCCAATTAAAAAACAGCACGCGAGCATCGCTTCGCCTTGCGATGAAGTCTATCTTCAAAGTCTGCATCGTGTTGGTGTTGGCAAACTCCCCACCGCTGGCAACGCCACTGTCCAGGGGATACGGGATGAGATGATCGTCATGCCCGTACTTGGGCTGATCCACAAGACTCACCGTGAAGGTACGCACTTTGTCGTCAGGATAATCAACCTCAACGCGATAAGCTCGACCGACTTGTAGATCATCCAGACTGTAGGCAAACCAACTCGATTGCTTCCAACCATGTGTGTAATTGCCTTGAGCTGCGGACTCCCGATAGGTCATGTTTGCATGTGTCGTCAAGCGCGTCTTGCCGTTGCCAAAGTAGGTTGGCTCCTGCGTCACGCAATCAATTTCAGCAATGAGTTTGGGCGCAGTCACCTGCTTTGGCAAAGCCGCCTGCTTTGAAACATCCATCGCAAAGAGGCTTGCAGGGCGCATAACGTGTTGCCCATCCACGGTCGCACGCAAGATGGCCTGACCTTCAAAATCAAGCGGTAATTGCAGTGTTTTATCAACCAATGGCTGTCCCGCAGCAATCGTAATTTGCTTAAGCGATTGCTTATTGCCATCAGGAAAATGCAGACTCACGTCGATGACATAATCACGCGTTGGCAAGGGCTCAGCGCGGACGGCCCATGCGAGCGTTTCACCCTTGCGGTAATACCCAAGATAGTTGGGTAAATCGATGGCAACACGCGTCTGCGGCGTGTCTTTGGCGATGAGCTGAATGGCTGCAAGGTAAGGCAGGCTTGGGAAAGTTCGACGTTTAATCGTCAGCGTGTTACTGCCTTGCTTCAACCAGACATTGGCAATTTGGTTGAGCGTGTATTGCTTAACCTTGACGGTGTCCAGATCGTTATCCGTGATTCGACAGAAAGCAACTTCCTTGCCATTGACCAGAAAGTGTGACTCCCAGCGAGCGCCTGCTGCATAAAGTCCGTACATCCCTGCCTTGGGCGCGGTCACGTTGTACGTCACATGGGTTGCCCGAAAAATACGACTTGCCTTTTTGGCTTGTGCAAGATGCTCGGGTTTGAAATCACTATCAACAAAGCTGAATAGCGGGACATCAAGGACGATATCTTCAGCGATGGCTGGCTTGTGCATGCCGGTCATCGCCAAGCACAAAGTCATGAGCAGGATCAGCGTATGGATATTGGATCGCTTGTGTTTCATAGGAAATCGCCCGGTTTGATTTTACTTATTGAATAGGCTTTTGAGCAGTGATCTGCAGGTCGCCGGGGTTTGTGATAAACGCAGTAAACCACGTGGCTGCACTGCCACCATGATGTTTGACCAGCAAGGTGTTCACACCTTTTTTGAGCTCAATGGTTGCAGACGTTGGCTTCCAACCATTAAACATCGCACCGTCCTTAGCAACATTCACCGGCTTGCGATCACTTTGAATCAGCGTGCCGTTGAGATAGGCGTTGGACCACCAGTCACTGCCAATGAGCAGTTGGGCTTTGCGGTTTTCAGGGCTGACGATGTGCGTGACAGCAAAGCTGATATAGCCTTCGGTGATGCCGATGCGGGTGAGGAAGTTGACGCCCCAATTGGAGAACTTGCTGTAGCAATGCTCGCCGGTGGTCCAGCCGATGGATTGCCCAAACGCATTTTCATAATTGGCATTGAGGTTCAGCGGACTCATCGGCGGATCGACACGCTGCATCGCATCATGGATGGCTTGTTGGGCATTCTGTTGCCAGGAACTGTACCAGGCAGATGGGAACGGGCCGAGCACTTGCCAATGCTCACTGGAAACCGCGTGATAGACCGGCTCGATATTCAACGCATAGACACCGATCTGCCCCGTGCCCTGTAATGACAACTGCGCATCACCTGCTTTAAGCGAATGCATCCCAAACGCTGTTTGCTCAGGGACATTGGGCTGTTGGGTGTTGGCAAGAACGGGCAAGCTTTTACCGTTAAGTGATGCCATCATCGCACCACGTTGATCACGGACATGCCCTAGCGCGATGCGATATTTGCCTGCAAACGGCAGGGAAAAACCAAGCTGAACCTGATTGTCCACGAGCAAAACCTCATCACCACCCCAATCCGGATTGATGCTTGCGGAGTCAACACGCTGCGGTGTTGAAGCAGCTTTGGCATGCTTGAGAAGTTGGGCAGCACCGATCAATGCAGGGTTGGCTGGTTCATACTTGCCAGTCGGACTCACGGTTAATTGCAATGGGAAGTCACGGCCGAGTTGGTCCTGTGGCAAACGGCCGATGGTCTGGTAAATCGCGAGCATGGGTTGACTGCCCAGCAGGTGACGGGCACGCCAATACTGCTGATCCGAAAAGGCCTGCCAACTCTTAGCAAGAACGTTGGCATAGTCAGACTTCTGCTTATCGTTTAGCGCATCTGCCAAAGCGCCATCATGCATTTGCATCTGCCACTGCTGACATTGAGCCAGGCGATTTTTAAGTAGGTCAATGCGCTCCTGCGGAATTGCCACGGAGACATTGCTGATCGCTGCAGGTGCTTGGGACATGAAACTGATCAACTCAAAAGGCTGGAGTTGCAACGTGAGTTTACCTTGGGTGACAGGCAATATTTCACCAGTCCCCAGACGTTCCAGCACGTTCGCATTGATACTCAGTGTGACATCAACGGCAAACGGCTCACGGTTGACGACATAGCCATACTGCTTGTTTTCCAGTGTTTTCTGACGTACCACGACGGCATCACCGGGGATGGCAACCTCATCAAAAGCAACAGCAGGCAGCGCGGTGAATGCATTGAGCCAAGGCACATAGACTTCAGGCTGACCCCAGACATAACCGAGCCCACCCTGGACAAATCGCAGTGTGTCCTGCTCTGCCAGGGGAATTGCCAGC
>JBICHS010000060.1:0-5270 GCA_043101135.1 Phycisphaeraceae bacterium JB051 | reverse complement strand
TTTGTCTTTATGCTCATGGTGGCTGTGCTTATGATTCACCGAATTGTTGGGCTTTATTGGCTCAACGGATGTGTGACAAATGTCAAAGAGCTTGTCGGGTATCTGCCCATGACTGGTCATTAAAACATGATCCGGAGCCGGATTCAATTGTTTGGCCCAAGCCTGGCAGGCTTGCTTTTTGACATCATTGGCCTTGTCACAGCGATTGAAAACCATGATGTCTGCCACGTCGGTAAACGCGCGGTAATACGGCATCTGCTCATACGTCTGGGCGTCGAATCCCTCAGCACTGAGCATGACAATCATCGGCCTCACTTCAATGCCCAATTCCTGCTCATGGTCTTTGAGCAGGTTGATGATTTGCATGGGACTGGCCATCCCGCTGGGTTCGATGATCAGTCGCGTGATCTTGTCACCTGTGATCAGGTCATCGACATGATGCACCAACTGCGAAAGCATCGAGCAGCAGATACAACCACCCGGCACGTTTTTAACGCGACTATCCGGTGACTGGGCACTGAGCAGAGAGCTGTCAATCCCGACCTTGCCAAAGTCATTGACCAGAACCGCGATTTTCTGGAACTGGGCATGACGGTTGAGGTAGTCCAGAATGGCAGTTGTCTTGCCAACCCCCAAAGGGCCAGCAATGATATGACAGGGGATAATGGGGCGCGTGGCGGACATGAAACTTCTTTCTGAATGAGGCGCGTTGCGTTTCTATTTTATAGTTGGGTTGGATTGGGTGCGTCGCCGTAGACCTTTTTGGGGTCAAAGACTTTCTGGTCTTCGGTGAACGCCAGCTTTTTACCAGCCTGCTGGCCAAATGGAATGCTGCGGTAAAAGCAGGATCGGTAACCCACGTGACAGCTCGCACCACCCTGTACATCGACACGCAACCAAATGCAGTCCTGATCATCATCAATGCGAATCTGCTTTATTTTCTGAACCAACCCACTGGTTGCTCCCTTATGCCAAAGCACCTTTCGGCTGCGACTCCAGTAGACGGCTTCGCCAAGTTTGATGGTTTGCTCCAGAGCCTGTTGGTTCATGTAGGCATGCATCAGCACTTCGCCGGATTGCTCGTCGGTGGTGATACAGGGGATCAAACCATTCTCATCAAATTTGGGGCTAAGTGTGAAACCTTCCTCGACTTCTTCGACAGTGGTTCGTGCGTTAAACAATGCGATATCGTTCATGTTGTCCTCTAAGAGAAATAAAAAAATATCAATTGATCACAGATAGATTGACAGGTTGGCTATGACAGCCACAGTTGTCGTGATCATGATCATGATCATGATCGTGATGGTCATGGTCATGTCCATCGCAGCAATCGCCTTCGTGACAATGACAATCGGTTTGTTTGGCGATGTTGACTGCTGCGTCCGGGGGCGTGTTGCCTATCGGGGTTTGCGTAAGTTCGCAGAGTTGGCCCCATGTTGCGACCTGGCGGTGGCTACAGTGATGAGCAGGCACGGATTGCTGGTTGCTCGGGCAAAAGTATTCGTAGTGTGGCATGTGAACTCCTCAATGACAGAGGCGGGACGATTGATGTAATAAATGAGGTATTGGTTTTAATCACCACAGCCATTAAGGCCACAGCAACCGCCGGTATGCATCGCTTGACCGGGGCGCTTGATGAGCATGTAGCCACCCGTGATCAAGCGTTCGACTGGCGTGTCGCCTGGTGTGGAGCCCGGATCAATTTCAGCGGTATCGCAGACTTGCTTCCAAGTGGTCAGCCGTTGATTCATACCATGCTGAACATCGACTTCTTTTCCAGAAGCAGGGCAGTGGTAGGTGTAGATAGGCATGATGGTATTCCTCGAATACAGATTGGCTCAAACCTGAATCATTCAAGAGAGGGCCAGATTCGCCTGCATTGGTGGTTCGTTCCTGGGCGTGACAGCTTCGATCTTCAGCGGCGCTGTGGGTTGCATCTCCTGCTGCTGTCGTTCGGCAGCTTCGATCATCGGCAGGTCTTCACCCACGCGAATCAAACGGGCAGAGTTGAAGACCACAATGATCGAACTTAACCCATGCGCGATCGCTGCCATTAACGGCGTGACATAGCCGGCACTGAGCAAACTGAGCATCACCATGATGTACACCATCACAAAGATGATGTTCTGACGAATGACACGCGCTGTTGCGCGTGATAGGTGAATCAGAAACGGCAGGCGATTGAGCTGGCTGTTCATGAGTACAACCGATGCTGCGTGAATCGCGACATCCGAACCGGCGGCACCCATGGCGATGGACAAATCCGCCGCCGCCAATGCCGGGCCGTCGTTCACGCCATCACCAATGACGGCGACGGTGTGTCCCTTTTCTTTGAGTTGTTTGACGATGGTCAATTTGTCACCAGGCAATGATTGGGCATGCACACCGGTGAGATTGATTTCAGAAGCGATGAGCATCGCTGGTTCCTGTCGGTCACCGGTGACCATCAAGCGTTGATGAATGCCCATCTCCGCCATGTCGTTTAGAGCTTCATTTGCTCCAAAACGCGTGGTGTCAGCCATGCCGATCCAGCCGATGAGTTGATCCCCGTCTGCAACCAGAAGCAGGCTCAACCCCTGGGCCTCTTCCAGTGCATGACGAGGAATATCGATACCTTGCTCGCGTAGCCATGATTCACGACCTGCAAGGATGGTCTTGCCATCAATGATGCCACGGACACCTTGACCGGATACTTCTTGGAATTGGTCGACCTCGCCGCGTGTGATTTTGGCTTCATCTGCAACCTTGATCACAGCACGCGCAATGGGGTGCCGCGAAGAGGCTTCCAGTGTGGCTGCCATGTACAGTAGCTCTGCAGGCTCGGTTCCATTCATTGGATATAGCCGTTTAACGAGTAGGCTACCGGTGGTGAGCGTGCCTGTTTTGTCGAAGATAAATGCCGTGAGTTTGCGAGCAACTTCAATGTCCTGGACGTTTTTGATCAGAACGCCCAGGCGCGCCGCCGTACTCAACGCCGCAACCATTGCAGTGGGACCTGAAAGAATAATTGCACAAGGGCAGGCGATGAGCAGCAGGCTGATAGCACGGTTCATATCTCTGGTGATAAACAGCACCACGGCTGCAATCATCAGAATCACCGGTGTGTAGTAACTGGCGTATTGGTCGAGCATTCGCGTAATGGGAGTCTTGGAATTGGCAGCCTGCAGAATCAAGGATTGCACGCGTCCAAGTGTGCTGCTTTTGCCTGCCTTTTCGACACGAATTTCCATGCGGCCGGTTTGGTTGATGCTGCCTGCAAAAACGGTATCGCCTGTTGCTTTATCAACAGGCAGCGATTCGCCGGTGATACTCTTTTCATCGACCGCACTGTTGCCTTTGATCACGATACCATCGCAGGGGATGTTATCGCCGGGCAACACGATCACCATGTCGTCGACCTTTAACGTTTCGGCTGAGACTTCTTCTTCCTCCCCGTCGACCACACGACGTGCAATGGTGGGAGTGATGCGAATGAGCGATTCAATGGAACGTCTGGCGCCGATGGCGGTTCTATGTTCAATGAACGATGCGAGCATCATGAACAAAGCAACCGAGCCCGCTTCGAGATATTTGCCTGAAGCAAACGAAGCGATGAATGCCAAGGCAACGAGTTCTTCCATATGCGAACTGCCACCATGTGCAGGATCACCGCGATGCAGCAAGTCCATCAATGCATCATAGACCAACGGGATACCCAGAAGCAGGGCGGCCGCCATCGCCAGGTAGCCACCTTGATCCGGCGTGTCCTGTAGTTGGGTCAGTACCCATGCGCCAATCAACAACAGTGCACCTGTGGTGGCAACAAGCAGTTGTTTGCTGACCTGTTGTGGTTTCTCAAGATTTTGCTGGCCAAAGCCAGCCTGAAGTGTGGCGTCTTGCGGTTGCATGTTTTGATTTCCGTCTACGTTTTTCAATCCGCATGCCGGATGACTCACTGTCATTCCGAACCTATCTGCAATGACCACCAATGACCATCCTCAGTTGATTCGAATACCTTGCCGGCTCAGTCGTTGGGTAAGTCAGAGCGTCGAACGTTCAATGTGGCTCCAATTGCCATGACAATGCGAACAAGGGGCAGAGGTAACGGTATGTCTAAAATGATAATGAAAAATCATTATCATGCAATACTGAAGTTGTATTGCACCTTCATTGCATGAACTGGTTTTTGAATTAAATGCTTTTATGTTAATTGCTTGAGTTACTTTTGATTTCTGGTAAATCAGGTCAATATCCCGATTTAGAGGTTTGCCAAGGTCGTATCAGAAGGCATGTCAGTGGCAAAGAGGCTCGTCTTATCTGTGCATTCATAACGGCTGTTGCCATCTCGGTAGGCAGAAACCAAATGGCGATTGGATTAACCCCGATGCTTGCAAGCAAAGCCAGGCGAAGATCCTGCATGAATGGCAATCGCTTTCATAACTGATTCAAATAGATGCGAAGATGATACTTGTTTTCAAAATGTAACCGGTTACAATCGGGGGCGTCAGATGATAGCCAATCCCCTCGCACGATCGTTAAATCGTGATGCCAATTGGCATGCTGGGGTTTGCGTTCAAATGTCATAGCGTAGATTGCTGCGAGTTTATTTACTTCACAATGAGATTTGTATGAATATTAAAACCATTGCTTCTGCTCCCCATGTCATCAATATCGATAGCCGGGTCAAAGGTTGTTTCCTTGGCAAGAGTATCGGTGGCACATTAGGTATGCCCTACGAAGGACATGAAGGTTTTCTGGATTTGGATTTTTACCATCCCGTCCCTACGGAACCTGTGCCTAATGATGATCTTGACCTGCAGATCATCTGGCTGCGTTGTATTCAGAAGCATGGACTGACTCTAGATAATCAAAAACTTGGCCAGGCATGGTTACGTCATATGGATATACATCCTGACGAGTATGGTGTGGCATTGTGGAATCTTAAAAAGGGCATCAACCCACCTTTATCCGGATTGCATAACAACTTTTTTACAGATGGGATGGGGGCCGCGATTCGTTCGGAGATTTGGGCCTGCCTGTTTCCGGGCCAGCCTTTGACAGCAGCTTACTACGCGTATCACGATGCTTCCGTCGACCATTGGGGTGAGGGGGTGCTCGCAGAAATGTTCATGGCAGCGTTTGAGTCGCATTTGTTTACATCCCAGGATTTGCGCATTTCATTGGACTTTGCACTTGATCTGTTGCCACAGGACTCTCGGCTTAAGTGTGCATTCGTAGATGTCATTGAATGTTATCAACAGGGGATTGAATATCAGGACACGCGGCAGCAG
>JBICHS010000059.1:0-6266 GCA_043101135.1 Phycisphaeraceae bacterium JB051 | reverse complement strand
AGGTGGCTACCTTTTCCGCAAACACGACCCGCGTCCAGGTTGGCAATGCCTTTGGCAGGGCATCCAACAAATCAGACACTACATTGATGCCATCGAAAAACTCGGAATGCAATTGACCAAGAGTTGTGTATAAGGGAAAGTCGACACGACGCGGCTCGCCTGAAACAAAACAAGAATAAACATCCTGTTTAATCTCTGCGTCCTCTGCGTCTCTGCGGTAAAAAACTACCTTGACTGTCTTAACTCACTTGCCGGGCCAGCCGTCGAAGACGAATTCGCCGTCCTGGGAGATGACTTCGCCGTCGACGGTGATGGTGCCGCCGCCGCATTCTTTGCGGAGATCGCAGACCATGTCCCAGTGGAGACCGGAGGTGTTCATGTTGCCGGTTTCGGGATAGCCTGACCCGACGGCCAGATGGAAGGTGCCACCGATTTTCTCATCAAACAAGGTGTTTTTGGTGTATTGCTGGATATTGTAGTTCGTGCCGATCGCCACTTCACCGACGAAGCTTGCGCCGTCGTCCTGTGCGAGCATGTCACGGAGGAAGGCTTCATTTTTACTTGCCTTGGCTTTGACAACTTTGCCCTTGTCGAAGGTCAGTTCGATGTCATGGACTTCGCGTCCGTTGTGGACAGCGGGGAAGGAGTAGCGAACGATGCCGTTGACACCGCCGTCTGCTGCATTGAGATTCGGGCCGGTGAAGACTTCGCCATCGGGGAAGTTTTCGTGCCCGCAGCAGTTGATCCAGGTCATGCCTTCGACATTGACGGTGAGGTCGGTGCCGTTGGCGGTCTGGAAGTGGACTTCCTTTTTACCGGTGAGATAGTCGACGACGCGTTGCTGTGTTTCCTCGATTTGCCGCCATGCTGCGACGGGGTCATCCTTATCCATATGACCTGCACCGAAGACGAAATCGCAGTAGTCAGAGAGTCCCATTTCCGCATCTTGAGCGGATGCGAGGGTTGGGTAGAGCGTGCCACACCAGGTTAATGAGCCGTCTGCTGCCCGTTTCATGAACGTGGACATGATGTCACGACGTGCAGCTGAGGCAACGCCCTGTTTCTTGGGGTCGACATTGGTCAGGGCTTTGGTATTGGTTTCCGCCCAGATGCCGATGGAAACGTCGATGGTTTCGTATTCGTGCTTGGAAAGCGGGCTGACATATTGTAGTTGTTCCTTATTGGCATGCTTGAAAAAGATCTCCTGTAAAGAATCGGGCATGCAGCGAACCTGAGGGTGAGCGCCAGCGATGAGAACCTGTTCATAAATAGCCTCAATCAGCGGGACGGCCACCGGATCACCGCTGATGCGGACCAGTTGGCCGGGCTTGACGGCTGTGGAATATTGAACAATGGTCTTGGCCAGTTTTTCTAAGCGTTGATCGCGCAAGGGTCTATCTCCAGTCTGAGGTTAGCGCGAAACGAGATGTCCCGCGACGTATCACATGCTAAGGTTCGTCAGCTTTTTCGCAAGTGTGAAATAACCATCAATTCATCGGAAAAACGATTTATGACAACAATTGATCAAGTCACCCCTCAAGCTTGTCGATAGCGATAGACAGGGTCCAAAGGCACCAGATGCTCTGAAACTGGATAAGTAGTTTGTTTTCCGGGAATCAGGCAGGAGTAGAAGTACCGTGGCAAAAGCAGAAGCCCAACAACTTTTGGATGAACTCAACAGACTGGAAGATCTGCGTAATCCCGCACGATGTGAGGGTAAACGTCAGTTCCAGCGTTTTGTCGTTCGAGCTGATGCTGAATTGATCCGCATGGATCGCAGCCATACCAACGAGTCTCCCATTCCCATCATGCTCCGCGATATCGGACGCGGTGGTATCGGATTCGTCTGCACTGACCAACTCGAATCGGACAGCCTTTGGCAAATCAGCTTTCTTCAACATGGATTCGTGATCGGCCATATGGGCCTGATCGTTCGTCACAGCCGCACCATCAGCGATGATGTGTTCCTCATCGGTGGCCAATTCTGTTCCGACAGTGGCCTGCTTTACCAGTTGGGTGTCAATCCCTCCATGGTTGCTGAAACGACCGCTGACGCACCCGCGGAACTGCTTGATGAAACCACTTTTGTCGACCCCGGCGAAATGTAAAACAACACTGCAACAATCAAATGAACTTCAAACGAGCATCGAATCACTTTCGGTGCTCGTTTTTTAATTGAATCAGGCAAAGGTTCAACAGATCGTCACATACAGACAAAAGCCGTGTCGCTCCCGCGGCACGGGTTGAATTAACGACATTCCATCCCCAAACCACCCGTGACTCAGGAGCGTCACGGCTTTTACCATATCTTCGTGTCATTTGGAAAAGCCATAACTTTGCGTCTTCTTTAGCCTTTAGCGTACCTGTAAGCTAGAATCAGGGTACATGAATCGCCCCGCCCAAAGCCCGGATTACGACCAGTTGACCGATGAGCATCTCATCGGGCTGTACTGTGAAGGTGACCGGGGGGCCTTTACCGCCCTGCTCAAACGGTATCGCCAGGAGCTTTTTGCGTTTTTGTATCGCTTTTTAGGCTCCAGAGCAGCAGCGGAAGACGTTTTTCAGGACACTTTTCTGCAAATTCACCTGCGTGCAGAGCGATTTGAGACCGATCGACAATTAAAACCGTGGCTTTTTACAATTGCCGCGAACAAAGCACGGGACTACCTGCGTAGGAATAAAAGACACAACAATGTGTCCCTGGACGCCCCAACTCCCGGCAACACCGGTGGTGGTGGCAGTGGTTCGGGTGCGACCTTCGTGGACCTGATGCAGGCCCAGACGGTTCAGCCTGACGAATCACTGAGCGACCAGGAAAAACGTGATATGGTTCGGCAGGTCATTGACAACCTGCCGCAACACCAGCGCGAGGTCCTCGTCCTGGCTTACTTTCATCAGTTGGCTTACAAGGACATGGCTGAAGCGCTGGACGTACCGCTGGGGACGGTCAAGAGCCGTCTGCATGCCGCGGTTGCAAACTTTGCCAAGCAGTGGAAACAGACGTTCGCTTCCACGTATGAAAGTTAACCTCAGACCAACCGCACGATGTTCGTGCAGGTCTGCGATGTAATCAGGTCATCGATTCTGATCGAGTCGATGGAAAAACCATGACCGAGCAACCCCAACAACCTGACGCCAACGATCCGAGGCTCAACGACGCCATCGACCAGTGGCTGGATCTGCACTCCGTAGGCGTGCGTCCGGACCAGGGTTCTGATGAGCAGGTGGTCGATGACATGCTCAGCCATCTCAACGATTGGTCGGCCCAACAGGCTCCCGAATCGCTTGTCGATGACACGTTGGCATTCATTGATCAATATGAACAGGATCAACGGACATCGATGATGTTCGAGTCGCGTCGTCGACTGCCTTCATTCCCGATCACCATGCCGGAAGTTGCAGCCATCGCAGCGATGTTGTTGATGGCGATCTCGCTTGGTCTTCCGATGCTCACGCGTCACCGTTCAGATGCGCGCCGCTTTGCTTGTGAAAGCAACCTCGCAACGGCGGGTGTGGCGATGGGTCACTATGCCAACGACTACAACGGCATCATGCCACGCGGCGATGCGCGTCCTGGTTCGGCGTGGTGGAAAGTCGGTGGCAAAGCTGAACAAGACGTCCAGTCCAACTCGGCCAACCTCTACCTGTTAGCCAGAGAGCATTACATCAACCCGCGCTCACTGACGTGCCCCAACAACGAACACGCGCCCAAAGACCTGACCCGTGACATGCACGACTGGCCTGAGTACAACGCTGTGAGTTACAGCTATCAGAACCAGTACACCCCCAAAGCCATCAAGCTCAACGACAATCACCAGCTTGCCGTCCTGGCTGACAAGAACCCCTTGTTCTATGCGGACCGTCAAGCGCTGCATCACCTGGCGGACTTTGACCCCAACCTGCCGAGCACGCGACACAACCGCCAGGGACAGAATATTCTGCTGGCATCAGGTAGCGTCAACTGGTCCCGCAACCCTGTCGTCCGTGGCGACAACATCTGGACCGTCTCAGGCATCGACAACTACACCGGCACGGAAACCCAGCGTTCTGTCAACGACGCCTTCCTGGTGCCTTAAGGACTCGACCATCTAACTTGAAACAAAAAAACCGCGCCACCCTGGACGCGGTTTTTTATTATTCACACTTCACAGTCACATCGCTTCTTCCAACAAGTTCACAATCGACTGATGCTTCATTTTCCTGGCCCATGCGATGGGGGTTGCCCACGATGGCGTGTCAGGTTCATGCACGGGAACACCACGCTCAAGGAGCAATCGCACCATCGCCTCACGACCATAGCGGCAGGCCCATCCCAGCGCGGAGCTGCATAACAGCTCATCGCGTAAACCTGCATCCGCGCCGGCATCCAGCAGCATTGTCACAAAACGCTGACGACTGCGATCACCCATCTGTGACCACATGGCAAAGCCATCTCTGGCAGCAGCAAAGTGAAGCAAGGTCAAACCAAACCGCCCGCGAGCATTGGGATCACCCCCGGCATCAAGCATCAATCGCATGATCTCAAAACGATCATCATCCTCGTAATCCGCAGGCCTGACCGACTCCGATGGCAAGCCACAACGCATGGGCTGCGAAAGTAAGTCATGCCAATGTTCGTCATCCGATGCCAGTTTAAGTTTGGGTAACACCAGCTTCACGACGGGCAAACATGTACAACATGCCGCACTCCAAACCAACTCACGCAGGTAATCCGGATCATCCTGTTTTTCATCAAGTATCCGTTTCACACCCGCAACATCAAACGCAGCACACAGTGTCCATGCTTCAGGCTTGGCACCTGCTGCATAAAGCAGATCCACCATTTTCTGATCGCCGCGTTCATACGCACGATCCAACGGCCAACCTGACGCATACACATTGGCATTGGGGTTGGCACCGTGTTCCAAAAGGTACCTGGCCAATGTGTGTCGCCCCATTGCAGCGGCGCGCCATAACGGGCCGCCCCAACTCCAGGCTTCGTCTTCTTCGGTGTCCAGCAGAATGGGTTCATCGACATGGCACCCCAATTCAAGCAACGCATCCACGACTTCAATGCGATCAAAAATCACCGCAACCGACAGCAACCCACCCCAACCCCAATACCAATGTGCTCCTTTTTTCAGGCAGCCGGGTGCCTGCTGATGCAATTGTTTGAGTCGTTCGACATCCCCCATGGCTGCAGCACCCATCGCCGTGACTTCACAGCCGCGAACCATCAAGCGATCCATGATCCTTAAGGCAGGTTCGATGCGATCAGGAAATCGCCAGTCGGTTGCCAGCACCGCATGATCCATCGGGCTATAGCCTTTGATATCCAACTTGCGTGCATCAGCGTGATGAGAACATAACCAATCCACCATCGCTTCATTTGCAACGCTGCATGCAACATGCAACGGACTGCCCCCTTCACGATTGCATTGCTTGATCAAGTCCAGATCAGCTTCCATCACGGCAATCGCCTGATCGTTCTGACCTTCCCGGATCAGTTCGTTGAGCTTGTCCAACGCGGGGCTGATCGTGACATTGGGACAGCTCATTGATTCACGCTGCGCCATCTCGGATTCATCAATGATGGTAACCAGGTGATCCAACCCGCGTTCTTTGGCCATGGTGTAGGCGTCGGTTGATTCACGGTGAGGCCAGATGCCCTTGTGTGCATCGGCGCCAGCCTGCATCAGCATTCTCAGAATGGTTGCATCATCATTGAGAACCGCCCAATGAATCAGGCTTCGTTCACCAAGACCTTTGCCATCACCGGTCGCGTTAACCAACTCCGGCCGACGGTCAAGCATGTTCTTGACCGCTGCATGATCCGACGCGCGTACGGCATCAAACAACCGCCCCACCGTCACACCATCAACAAACGCTTTGAGTTTGGGCCAACTGTCAAAGCCATAAGATCGAGCCAATGCCAGTTGTGCCTGGAACAATGACAACTGGCCATCATCCGGTGGTGTAAAAAAATCATGGACGAGCTTCAAGGCAATCGGTTCAGAAGCCCGGTAATCGCGCAACAATTCCTTGGCCTGTTTTTTGAGTTGATGCAAATCAGGCTTGGCAGGAAGTTTCTGTAATGAAACCGGGGATGAAGTCGGCGGGATCGCCATAACGAACTCCTTTCAAGAGCGCTACCCGGTGTCCGCTTTGACGGGCGTGAAAAGGAGTCCATCGATATGTGATGAACAAGTCATGTTGGTACAGTCAGGCTCAGCCTTTCCCGCGGACTCGGAGGCCAACTGCTGGCCATGAAAGAAGTATACCGCGTT
>JBICHS010000058.1:0-2664 GCA_043101135.1 Phycisphaeraceae bacterium JB051 | reverse complement strand
GAACAACGGCATGCAGGTTTACCAGGCACAGCTGCCCGATGCCGAGCAACTGATCGTTCAACAGATTGATGAAATGCTCGCCCGCCGCGTGGATGGCCTGATCATTCAGGGCTCACGCCGACAACTCACCTCGCCGATCGTGGTCGAAAAACTGGCCCAGGCGCCCATGGTCATCGGCGTCTGTCCTGAGCCACTGGACGACTTCCCCGGCGATCTGGTTCTGTATGACCGCATGAAAGCCATCGAAGAGGTCGTTGATCACTTCGCAGCAACGGGTCGGAAAAAGCCCGTGTTCTGCATCAACATGACGCAGGAACACAACCCGCCTAAGTTTGAAACGTTTGCTAATCGTTGTCAGATGCATGGCATGTTGCACGAGAACATGCTCCTTGAGATTGGCAATATGGGCAGTGCCGACGAGTACGGCCCAAGACATGCCCATGTTTTTCGTGAGCGTTTCCCGGACAACCAGACACTGCTCGATTCGATTGATTCGATTTTCACATTCAACGACATCGGCGCGATCTTTCTGATGCGAGAACTACTCGATCGCCAGATCAAAATCCCCGAGCAGATTGCCGTCGTCGGCTTTAACGACATTGAAGTTGGTCACGTCTGGAAACCTGCTTTGGCAACCGGTGATCGCAAACGCGAAGAACTGGCCAACCTGCTAAAGCACATGCTTGATACACGTCTTGGGAACCTCAAACTTCCTCATCGTCGGCAAACGGTTCACATGCAGTTTATTCGCCGTGAGTCGGCTGGCTGATTGCTGCACTCACGCGTAGAAATTTAAAAATGGAGTTTTGAAAATGAACATTCGCCAAAAGGGTTTTACACTTATCGAATTGCTGGTGGTGATCTCGATTATTTCGATTCTGATTTCCATCCTGTTACCTGCTTTGAGTGAAGCAAGAAAGGCTGCCCGTTCAGCACAGTGCATGTCATTGCTCAAGCAATACGGCATGGCCAATGAAGTGTACACGTCGATTAACCGTGGCCGCTATCTGCCGATCAAGACAACCCGCAACTGGTATGCGATTCGTGCATTCAAACAAAGCTTTTCCGACACGGTTGGATCAGGTGCCGGTGATTGGGATTGGCGTTTTAACTTTCTTTGCCCAGACAGCCGCGCCCAGATGCAGCAGTATCACACCAGCAACGGTTGGGGGAGCATGCAAAACAGCTATGGGTACAACTTTTTCAATCTCAGCAGTCAGCAACAGGAAGAAGGCGTCCCTGCCTCCGAATTTCGTCAACCCAGTTACAAGGTGATGTTCGCAGATGCCTTGCACGATCGCATCAACCGCTGGTATTCAGACACCTATACGCATGAGCAAATGATCACAGCCAGCCAGAACATTACAGCCTATCGTCATGATGGATCAGCCAATGTGGTGTTCTTTGATGGCCATGTTTCAAGGACCGCCCGAGCGGATCTGGACGAAGCGATGCTCGGCGTTTCACGCCGCAATATCCCATGGATGCTGCCGAATCACTGAGTTTAATGGGAAGACACAGCCCCACTGGTCAGAACCCATTCTGATCCGTGAGTGTGTATCACGATAAAAAACAAGACCCTCAAATTCACCGTGGGTGTCCGTCGGATACCTGCGGTTTTTTGTTTACTCTTGCTCAGCCGTTTGAGGAGCAGCTTCCTGGGCATCAGGCAGAGCGACCTGCGTATCAGGCAACGGCGGGAGAACCGGCTTGGGGTAGACGCCAGCGGTCGGGCCGGGGACGATGCCGTAGTGACGCAGGCGATCAGCGACACTCAGATTATCCGGTTCAATGGCATGGGCGTGACGCAGGGCATCAATTGCATTGGCTTTGTCACCGATGAGTTCGTAAAACGCGGCCATGGCAATCCACGGGTCCGCATCGTTTTTATCTGCAAAGTGCACAGCCTTGCGGTAAGCCACGTGCGCCTGATCCATGTCACCGAGCTTGGTCAGATAGTTGGCTTGACGCAGAAAGTCATGGCTCGTGCCGTACTGCTCATTGGCGTTAAGCAGCATGTCACGCAACGCCGCAGCACGGCCCTGCTGGAAGAGACACTCAGCCACGCGGTCAAGCCAGATCGGCACCTTGGGGTGTGCCGGCTGAAGACTGATGACCTTCTCGAAACTGTGTTGTGCTTCGATCCATTGCTGACGTTCGAACTGGATGATCGCCAGGTACGTCATGGCACGCCAGTCGGTGTCATCCTGATCCAACGCCTTGTTGTAGAGTTGAACAGCACGATCGACATCGCCCCGCTGCTTGGCTTGAATCGCTTTTTCACGCAGTGTCGGGTTGGTCAGTTTGCAGCCGAACATGGACAGCGTTAAAAGGCTCATCACAGTCAACAGGGTCAATGATTTCATCGCGAAGCTTCCTCGTGCAAGGCATATGGTTCAAGTCGGTGTGATGAAATTCGTCACACGCGGTAAACTGACATTGTAAACAACTCAAGGTCATTGTGCATGGCGATTTGGATACACACACATAACGTATTCAAATCAGGCGAGCCGCGTTGTGTCAACTTTCCCTTATACACAACTCTTGGTCAATTGCATTCCGAGTTTTTCGATGGCATCAATGTAGTGTCTGATTTGTTGGATGCCCTGCCAAAGGCATTGCCAACCTGGACGCGGGTCGTGTTTGCGGAAAAGGTAGCCACCT
>JBICHS010000057.1:0-4433 GCA_043101135.1 Phycisphaeraceae bacterium JB051 | reverse complement strand
GTGCTGCGAAGCGGCATTCATACTCACCCGCTGAATCGATGGTCGTTGACCCTACGGCAACCAGTGACGAAAAATCACGAAACTGCCAAACGAGATTTGAATTCTGGGTTGTGTTTAAGAATCCATGGAAGCGGTCGGAGTATGTCGCCAAGAGGATTTTGATCCGTTACCCAGATATTCCATTTCAAACATTCTGAGCAAGCCTGCTGCTTGGCCAAGTCTTTCAACGTTACGGAGTGTTGATGAGATATGAACAACGGTCTTGTGTTGTCTGCTGCTTCACAACGATCAGAGATACGCATTAGCTTCGACGGTGCACCGTGTTTCACAGAGAGCGCAATTAAAGCTGCAAGGGCGGGGTGATGTTCTGAGGCTAAATCATCTTCAAGCAGTTTTTGAAGTTGACCAACATTGACCAATACGCCGTATTGGCTGAGCCATGACATGATGGCATAGAACAAACGCGCATTGTTTGGAATGGCTCGTGCTGTGTCGATAATCAGTTGCTCAAGGTGGGGCGTTGTTGATGCGATTTCTTCACCGATGAATAAACCGATTCTCGCCCATTGAGATATCACGATGTCTAACCTGTGTGGTTCCATGTGATTTGATTCGTGATGCAGTAGTTATTCTGCGGGCTTGTTGTCAGCCAATGCTTTTTCAAGCAATTCAGCTAATTGTGGCAGGTCATTGGTGACAGTTGACCAAAGGATATTCACGTCGATGTCAAAGTAAACGTGGACCAGTCGGTTTCGCATCGCCTTTGCAATACGCCATGGAACGCTTGGGATTGCCTGTTGTGTTTCGTCGGTAACATGCGTTGCTGCTTCACCGATGATCTCAATGCACTTGACCAAAGCGAAAGTGGTTTTCAGATCATCAACCAATTGTTCCTGGCTAAAACCATCAGCAAAAGAAATCGCTTGCTTGGCAGCATCGAGCATGTGTTGAATTCGGATACGGTCTGGCTCAGGCAGCATATTGGATGACTGCCTCCTGCATGACCTGTTCGCGGAAGTAACGGCTCAGCTCTCCCGGTGTTCGTAGATCAACCTTGCGCCCGATGACTTCCTCAAGCTCAAGCTGCAATTCAGTGAGGCGGAAATAGCCGACTTGTTGGCCGGACTGAAATTCCACCAGCAAGTCCACATCGCTATCCGGGCCGAAGTTGCCATGGATAGCCGAGCCAAACAGGGATAGCTTTTGCACGCCGAAGCGGGTGCAAATGTCCTTGATGGCAGCTTGATTGATTTCGATGGGCAGTTCCATGTCCGCATTATACCCCAAAGATAAACCAGTTGAATACCTGAGTTTTAGATAAAATACGTCTGCATTCCAAGGGATGAATCATGAACAAGCGAACTCGCCTAAAACGTGTCCGAAAATGGATCGAGAATAAACCGCCTATCCTTGTGAATTTTGCATTGGAGGCAGCAACATCAATTGATGAGACGCTATGGTGGCTCAAGTATGACATCAATCAAAAGAAAACTCGAAGACAGATTGCAATTCCCGATAAGAAAGAATGGCTGAAGTTTTACAAGAAGTCGTTTCGCGTACAAGTGGCAGCATGTCTTTTTCTTTTTGGATATCCCCGTGGTATTCACATGGCATGGTGTTTTCGAGATCTGCGAGGAATGGTTCATCAAGCCAAGAAGAATCCTAAAAGATTTGTGAAGCGAATTAAGAAAATGATGAACGAAATAGGATTGGAAAAATATGCCAAACGTTCAGGAAAATATGAGGAAATTCTGCTTAAAGGCATAGACAAGAACATCGAAGACAATCTTGAGTCTTTGGTTTCTCCGGGCTTTGAAAATGACGTTGATGAACAACAATTCATTGATCATCTGATGCGCACCCAGGAAATGTCTTTTTTTATACGCGTTTGGTTTTCCTGTTATTTCTTGCATCACATGGAGCCCGGCATCATGCTTCGGAAAGCACGTCAGGGGGATGCCGACATGCTTGTTAAGCTCCTACGTATTGACAAGATGATCATCTATGATCCCCCAATACAGCAACAATTCATCGAGATGAAATACGGGCCTCAAAAATCAGGCTTGCGAACTTTCAATAAGGCTTTCGCCGGAGGTCCAACTGGTGGAATCAATCGCAAAAAAGTTGTCAAAGGTATTGCGCATTTTGTCCACAGCTTGTTTGATGCCATGGGACAAAAGATTTCTGTTGCTGAAGTCAAAGAGTTCTTTGATGCCATTGCGGCTGCTAAGAAAGTGGGCTGTTTAAATGAGGCTGATATAGCCAGTGAACAGGCATTAAAGAAAGCTCTTGGACGTGCTGAACCTTGGCCAGCATTTCAAGGACAAAAATAAAAAACCTTTGTCCCAGACGGGAAACATGGCTATCCGTAACTTCATGGCATGAATGACACACATGCCAATCGTAAAGATCACGAATCAGAAAAACTGTGGACTGGGAATGCTACTAACGAGCCGCCACCGGAGGGCGGGCGGGGGCCGGACCGCCCCGCCTCCAGCGGCGACGCGGCAGCGTCGCCTAGACTTGAAGATTACAACAATAAACGGAACTACAAGCCCACCGGCAGGGTGTATATCAAGCCCTGTAATTGCAGGTGCCGAACCTGCCCAGACTGTGGGCCGAAATTCGGGATTAAGGTCCGTTGCAGACTCCTCGAAAAGCTTAAACACTTCCCGCGTCCTGCCATGTTCACGCTCACGGTGGACCGCAAGGCCTTCGGTGCTCCGATTGATGCCTTCATCACCATCACCGAGGGCGGCTATATCCGTCGCCTCATGCGTCTGCTCAAGGTCGAAAAGTGGGCATGGACGCTTGAACTGCAAATGAAAACTGGTGAAGGTTGGCCACACTGGCACATGATCATCAATCTGCCTCCCTGCGGTCTGGATCTCGAACGTGCTTGGCGACTTTGGCGGGACAAGTGGCATCTGGGCGGCTTGGACCTACAACGCAAAAAGAACAAGAACGCCAAGCATGCGATGTTCTACGTCACCAAGTACCTCACCAAATATCCCGAAGACGGTTTCCCCAGTTGGATATTGCATCACCCTAAACGCATCCGCTGGGTCGGTGGCACACGTTCGCTCGGCCCACTGGTATCCGACCGTGAAGTGATCGCCAAAGATGCAGGAGACAACGAGGAAGCCAAAGAATCCCTCCCGCGTGTCCATCGTCCCTTGGCCATGCGTATGGCTGAGTGTGGCAAGATCGTCAACTTCTTCATAGAGACCGAATGCGATGGCGAAGTCTATCAAACCTTCTTCGGTCGCATGCCTCAGGAACAGGTTATCGCCGCAACGCATAAACGCTCCATGCTCCCCGTCTTCAATGATGAGGATGGCAAAGCTTATCTAGTGGGCAATTGGGATTCCTTTGCAGAACTGGCCAGCGACATCATGGAGCAAGCCAACCGTCCCCCAGGCAAATGTCATCACTATTGGTCCACGACACAGCGTTTCAAAGACTATCGCGGTGCTGAATATCTCACGCATGAACCGGATTGGGGGAATGACCAATGAAACAGGCCAACAAACAACCCGCCACCGAATCCGTCTACATCTCACCCAACGAACTAAGCAAACGTTGGCAATGCTCCCGGTCCAGCGTGGATCGCATCGCCCAACGCTCTGGCATGACCCGCATCTGCTTAGGCGAAGGCAAGAACGGCATGGTGCGTTATCTCCGTGCCGAAGCCTTGGAACTCGAGCAGCAACGCACTATCAAACCAACCTACTAGGAAAGGAATTTACCATCATGTTTAACAAAGTGCCCCGCGTCGGCCCATTACCCCCCGGAAGCTTTGCGCGATCAGTTCCGGCCACCTTTGCCCCCGGAATCCCCCGTGAAAGTCACCTGTATGCACTGCGGCAAGTCCTACATGAGTGACAAGATATACTGGACCGACGACCTGCAAAGCACCATCCCGGGCGGCGGTTGGGTATGCCCAACTCCCAACTGCGAAGGTGCAGGCTTCAAATTCGACATCTGGCCCGATGAACCCAGCATGGTTGATTGGGATTGATCTGACAGAGAACACCAAGAAAGGAGGCTACATGAAGCAACCCCGCTGAATCCCTCGTGGGAAGCGAGAGGTTCAGCAAAAACAAACACTCCGCAATCCAACCCGCTCTGGCTATGCAAGCCCGTCAGAGCGGGTTTTTTGTGGTTTAGCCACCAATAATTTTTTGGGCTAAGTCTTTTATACTGATACCAGATAAATCTGCAAATTCCTTTACTACTTTGTCTCGAATTTTGACTGCACCCCCGCGCCCACTAAGCCCTGCAAAGTCGCCTTTATTTGACCAGTCCCAATCAGGTCCAGATTTTAAAATAGTAAGCATTGCTTGTTCGGTGTATTTGCCTTGAGAAAGAACACGGTCGATAACAGAAGCACCAATAAAACAAATGCCCCAAAAACCTGCGCCTCGTAAAAG
>JBICHS010000056.1:0-8858 GCA_043101135.1 Phycisphaeraceae bacterium JB051 | reverse complement strand
TGTGAAAGGCAACGGGTAATGAATGACGTGGAGCCATTGAAGCTGACCGAACGAGATGTGTCGGCCGGTCAACAGGAGCATCGGGATGATGCTCAGCTTGCCAGGCTGATTGCTGAGGGTGACCGAAGCGCAGCGGGCGAGCTAATCGAACGCTACCAGGCCCCGGTGCGCTCGTTTCTGCTCAAGCTCAGTGGTGACGCCGACGTTGCTGACGATATTGCACAGGAAACTTTTGTACGCGTACTCAAATATGCCAAGCGTTATGATCCTCAATTCAAGATGATCACTTGGCTGCTGACCATTGCCCGGCGGCTGTGGCTGAATCATCTGAGGCGCAAGGATAATCAAACGCACAATACCAGTTATGAGCAGATGTCCGAATCGACACCAGGACCGGCCATGACACTTCAGAGAGAAGACCAGTTGGACCACACACGCAAGCTACTAGGTGAAGCCATGACTCAGCTCACCGAGCCGCAGCGTACGGCACTGGTTTTGTTTCATCAGCAGGAATTACCGGTGGGCGAGGTTGCCAAGGTCATGAAAATGCCCGAGGGCACCGTCAAGAGTCATCTTCACCGCGCACGGGCGGCATTAAGGAAGATACTTCAACCCAACGTGGAGGTTATCGAATCGTGAATGATCAACTGACCATCGAAGCGCTATGGGACGCATACCGTGATGGTGACATCTCGGCAGCGGACAAGGCGCGTTTTGAGCAGTACCTGTTGGAACACCCGGATCAGCAGGCCCTCTTCGATGCCGAATCTCAATGGCTTGACGCGCTGCATGATCAGCCGGTGCTCCAGGCCAATGCGGCCCCGATTGCTCCCGCCGACAAGCAGGCCAACCGCGCTTTCGCCAACGCCGTGCTTGACCAGTGGGATGCCGACAGCCGCCCGGTGCTTGCCAAGATTCACTGGAAGTCCGCTGCGTTCTCCGCCGGCTGGCTCGTCGCCGCCGCCGCCATTGCCGTTGCCATGTGGTTTAACGCCCCTGAAGCAACGCTCCCGGATCAGGGTGATACCGTGAATGTCGCCCGTACGGATATGACCAGCCGTGACCGTCGTCACCCGTTAACCTCACTGGTTCAGGACATGGATCAGACTTACGAAGAACAACCGACCAATGTCTTTGCTGCTTTTGGTTCGATGATGAATCTGAGCAATGTCGAATTCACCCCGGTCAGTCAGGCCAGTTACCAGGAGCGTTGATTCGATGCCGATCAGTGGATTCGCTCTCATACTTTCGGGTTGGCTTAGTGTTGTCGCAGCACCGGTTCAGGACAGCTCCCTGACGACTGCGCCGTTTGGTGACTGGATCCCGCAGGACACTGCCGTGGTCGTGGAAGTCACCCATGCCGGCCAGTGGTCCGAAGACTTTGGCAACAACCAACTCGGGCAGATGCTTATCCGCTTCTCCCCTGCCAACCGCTTCATCCGTGGCTGGCGACGCATGCAGCGCATGCTCGATCAGACCAATGCGCAGATG
The DNA here is from genome assembly GCA_043101135.1 of Phycisphaeraceae bacterium JB051. GTDB lineage: Bacteria > Planctomycetota > Phycisphaerae > Phycisphaerales > Phycisphaeraceae > UBA7800. The sequence continues at coordinate 7,367 of JBICHS010000056.1, read as the reverse complement.
GTGGACAATTACTTTGGCAAGTCCGTCGTCCTCATCGCTGCTCACACGCATCCCTCCTCGCCCATGGTCATAGCCTCACGACTCAATGACCGACAGACGGCGTTGGACATGATCACCAAACTCCAACTCGTCGAACGTGAAGTCTACGCAGACCATCACATTTACCAGACGCCTGACGCGGGTGCGATCCTGTCACTGCATGACAGCACGCCCACGATCATTCTCACCTCCGAACGTAATACGCCTTATCTCAAGCGTCTGATTGATGCTGCCAAAACCGAGCCCCTGCTCAAGGACGATGCCAAGTTCAAAGCGTATCTGGCATCGGTGCCTGCTGAGAGTGTGCTCAAAGGTTATATCCGCAGTGATGACGATCAGCAGAAGCACACCTTTTTCGTCACGCAAAATGCTCAGGGCATTACCGGTCAATACGTTGGCAACATGCCTCAAATCGCCAGTGTCCTTTCGCAACTTGGTGCGACGCAACCGCATCACTTCGGGCCGCTTCCGCCTGACTGTATGGCTGCCATGTCCGTGAACCTCAGCAAGATCAAGCCGCAGACCGTTGCCATGTTCGACAAGATTTTGGCACCCAAATCCTTTGCTGCTGACATTCAGCCCAAGCTTGGGCAGTCCATGGTGTTGTATCTCAACAAACCCGCTCAGGTGCAGATGCTGCCCTCCGTCGGTGTTGCGGTTCAGATGAAGAATACCGACCTGGCCTCGGACATGGACACCTTCATGAAAAATGTCATGGTGGTCACCAGCATGTCCCTTGAAAAACGTCGCCCGCATCACCCCGATGCCAATGACACGCCCGCCCCGCCGCCGGTTCAGCCGATGCTCGTCACGCATAATCAGACGGCCTACCGCACCGCCCCGGTTGCCAATCTCAAAATGGTTCAGCAGGGCATGACCATGGTCACCCCCATCCAACTGAGTTGGGGCCGCATCAACGACTGGTATGTCATCTGCTCGGACAAAGACACGTTCTGTCAGAGCATTGACCATGCCGACAACAAGACCTCACTGGTCAAGCCGGTCGCAGCCCTTGATGCCATGACGGTCAAGGCTGATGAACCGGGCGTCCCCGTTGCCAAGCTGCAGTTCAAGCCCCAGGTTCTCATTGATCATCTCAAGCGTTTTGTCGATCCGGATAAGCCTCAGGTCGTCCCGCCGGCCAACAACCGCCGCCTGTATCTGCGTTACCGCCCCATCCGCATCGAAGATGTCTGCGATGCCCTGACGCACATTCAGTCCGTCCAGGTCAATGTCTACCGCGACGACGCTCAGCAGATGATTACACAGGTGCAGTTGGTCAAGCAGTGATGATTGGCATCGCTCATCACTGAAGCACATCATCAAAACGATTCACATCCATATTGAGTCCAGACGAATCTGTCTCGTCATTCCCGCGCAGGCGGGAATCCAGTGGTATTCAGTGAACACCTGCGAGTGCCACTGGACTCCCGCCTGCGCGGGAGTGACGATAGCAACCAAACGTTGAGGGAGTAAGAGAGAGTTTGTGATGATGAAGATAAATAGCTGCATCACTGCGTGATGCTGAAACTGCGCAGCAGTTTATGGTTCGCTTCCAGCCGCGTGAATCTTACCCCACATCAATCAACCCCAGCGCCGTGCCGTATTGCTTGAGCAGAATCTTGCGCAGCGTTTGATTACTCGCCAGCTTCAGTTGTGCATCTGCCTTGACCATGTCCACGGCATCGCGTTTTGCCATCTGTAACAAGTCCATATCCTCGGGAATTTTTGCAACACGTAATGGCGGCATGCCGTGCTGGCGCGTCCCGAAGAAATCGCCCATCCCCCTGATTTCAAGGTCTTTTTCTGCGATCTTAAAGCCATCCGTTGATGCTGCGATGGCTTCGACGCGCTGCTGCCCCTCTTCGGTGACGGGGTCTGCGATGAGCACGCAAAGGTTTTTCACGTCCTTGGTGCCACGCCCGATACGACCACGCAATTGGTGCAGCTGTGCAAGGCCGAAACGTTCTGCATGCTCAATGACGATCATCGTTGCATTGGGGACATCCACGCCCACTTCGATCACCGTCGTCGCAACCAAAACGTGGACACTGCCCTCGCGGAACTTAGCCATGATCGCATCACGTTCAGCGGGTTTGAGTCTGCCATGCATGGAAGCAACTGCAAAGTCCGCGAAGTATTTTTCCTGTAACAATCGTGAATGCGCTGCCACACTTTTGAGTTGGTTTTCCGTCTCCTCCTCAGCTTCATCAATCGCAGGCACGACGACATACACCTGCTCGCCCTTGGCAACGCGGGAGGCGATGTATTCATACACATCGTCGGATTTCTCGCTGCCCACCACGCGCGTGATGATCGGTTTGCGTCCCGGTGGTAAGCCGTGAATCGTCGAGACATCCAGATCACCAAAGAGCGTCAAGCTCAACGTTCGCGGGATCGGCGTGGCGGTCATCACCAGGTAATGTGGCGAAGCGATCCGCCCTGCCTGCACCTGCTCGGACATTTTCGAACGAAACGCTGCGCGTTGGAGCACGCCAAAGCGATGCTGTTCATCGACCACGACGACTGCAAGGTTATTGAACTTGACCGACTCACTGACCAAGGCCTGCGTGCCGATGACGATGTCGATTTCACCGGACTCAATGCGGGCTTCAAGCTCTTTGCGTGCTGCGGTGTTGGAAGCTGCCTGCCCTGCGGTGAGTAGTGCGATCTTCACGGTCGAACCTTCAAGCATCTTGCTCATCGACAGGTAATGCTGCTCAGCGAGCAACTCCGTTGGCGCCATTAACGCACCTTGATAGCGATCCCCCACAGCCATGAGTAAGGCATAAAGCGCGATCACGGTTTTACCTGACCCCACATCGCCCTGCACCAGTCGGTTCATCGGCACATCACGCTGCAAATCCCCTGCAATTTCACTGACCACCTGCTGCTGCGATGCAGTAAGTTCAAAGCCGAATCGCTGACGAATGTGTTCGTCCTTGGCCTGCGAAAAATGAAGCGAAGGCGATTGAAGTTTGTCCTGGTTGTACTGTCGTTTGAGCTCAATCCCAAGCTGTAACAACAGCAATTCATTGAACGCCAAACGTCTACGCCCCACGCCGGGGTCATCAGGTTGACCGGGGCGATGCACCAACATCAAAGCCTCAGATAGCGAAGGCATCGCATGATGTTCAAGGAGCTCGACAGGCAATGGATCGGGGATCGTGTCACCTAGTTGATCAAGGCAATGCTCAATCAACGCTTCGATCTGCGAGGATGGCAACTTCTCAGACGCAGGATAAATCGGCCTCCGATACGACGGCAGAGGTTCAGGCACCGCATCATGAGCCAACGGCTCAAACTTGGGATTGACCATCTGCGGGTAGCCACCGAAGTGCTGCACCTTGCCGGTCACGCGAAGGTGTATGCCGGGGAAAAGTTTGTCCTGAAGGTAGGCTGCGTTAAACCAGACCATCCGCAGCGTGTCTTCTTCGTCCTGCAAGGTAACTTCAAGTCTGCCTTTGCCCCTGCCACCGGGCACCCAACGCTTTGCAGCGACAATGCCACGCGCCGTGCCGATGGTGTCGGCCTGCAGTTGAGCGATCGACGATTCACCTGCTAAAAACTCATACCGCATCGGCAGGTGACGCAGCAGGTCACTGACCGTTGCAATCCCCAGCTTCCCAAGCGAGGCAGCCTTGGCTTTACCCACCCCCGGCAAGTCCTTCACCGGCGAGGAAAGCGTGAGTTCAGATTGAGAGTCCGTTTCGGGCATGGTTAAGAATGATAAGCAAATTTCTCAATGAGGCATCAAATGCACATTAAAGCCCCGGGGTTTTAACCCCGGGGACGTGTGACGTTCGATCCTCGTGGGTCCCTGGGACTAAAGTCCCAGGGCTTTAGTTCCATTGCGAAGATCCTTGGGCAAGTACAACCTTAAATTTCACACCGTCACCTGATCCACAAACACCGGCACACGCGGTAGCGCGTCAATGAACGCACGACCGTAGCTCTTACTCACGATGCGATTGTCCAAGACGACCACGCGACCTTGATCCTGCTTGGAGCGAATCAATCGACCAAAGCCCTGCTTGAATTTGAGCACCGCTTCGGGCAAGGAATACTGGCTAAACGGATTGCCACCCTTAAGGCGAATCTGCTCGGTACGTGCTTCAACCAATGGCTGATCCGGTGGCACGAACGGCAATCGTGTGATGATCACGTTCCGCAACCCATCACCGATGACATCCACCCCCTGCCAAAAACTGTCCGCACCAAGCAGCACACTGCGCGGGTTGCGTTTAAACGTTTCGAGCAACTCCGATCGCTGCATGCCGCTGCCGTGAACCAGCAATGGCATCTCACGCTGAGCCATGAATGGTTCGAGCCATTGGCTGACTTCACGTAGCAATTTGAAACTGGTAAACAGCACAAACGCCCCGCCATCGGTTTGATCCAAATGCTCCAGAATCAACGGGCTGACCTTGTTGGCATAATCTCTGTGATTGGGGTCGGGCAGCGATGATGCAACATGCAGCTGCGCCTGGTTGGCATAGTCAAACGGCGACCCCAGCAGCAACGTGATGCTATCAGCCGGCAAACCCAAGCGGTCAAACAAATGCTTAAACGCCTTGCCTGATGTATCGCCTGACTCTGCTTTGCCGGTCGCCAACGTTGCGGAGGTGAGAATCACGCCCCCCTTGAGCCCATCTTCGTTGGCTTTGTTGTACAGGTTTTCCGCAAGTAACGGCCCGACTTCGATGGGCGCACAGACCAACTTCACACGCGGGATGCGATGCTCAGTCTGCATTTCAATCCAATACACCGAGTCTTCCACGGTCTGTTCAAGCAATGCCGTCAACGCACCTGCAATGGACTGAGCGCGATTGATATAGCTGGCAAGTTCCAGTCGTTCATCATCATCTTCACTGCAATCACGCACGAGTTTGAGTGACGAAGCAAGTTCCTTTAACACCGGCGAAAGTTCGTTGGTGACGATGTTGGGCTCTTGGACTCTGCCGTTGGAACGCCCTGCATTTTCCTGCCAACCGATGAGTTCGGAAAAGAGGTTTTCCATCGCACGATGCGCAACGTACACCTGATCCATCGCCCGCTGAAGGCCCGGTGTTTCCGAACCATTTTTACGAAGTTGGGCGTAGAGAAAACCTTTTTGCTTACGCGCATTGGCAAGTGAGGAAAGCAGCAAGTGCACCTGATACCGACTGACTTGAATGCCAAAGTAATCGCTGGCAACGGACTCAACGGTATGCGCTTCGTCGAGAATCACATGGTCATAGGGTGGCAGAAATCCAAAGCCTTCACGGCGCATCGCAAGGTCAGCAAAAAACAGAGCGTGGTTGACCACCAGCATGTCCGCGTTTTCCATGCGTCGACGCGCTGCCTGATAAAAACATTTGTCATATGTCGGGCAGCGACGGCCCATGCAGTCTTCATGATCCGATGCCACGCGTGACCAGACCGATGGGCGTGAAAGTTGGGGTAAGGTTGCCAGCGAACCGTCGGTGGTTCTGTTGGCCCATGACTCGATGACGTCGATGGAGTTGACATCTTCAGGGTCGGGAAAAAGTTCCTGCTGCTGCTGTGAGGCACGTTTGAGTCTTCGCAGTGAGACGTAGTTGGCACGACCCTTGACGAGGACCGCGGAGAACTCCCCGCCGGAGATCGCCTGGATGAGTGGGATGTCTTTATTGAGTAATTGTTCCTGCAGCGCGATGGTGTGCGTGGAGATGACCACGCGACCGCGGCCGACGTTTTTATCCGCCTGACCGGACTCCTGCATGTCCATGATGTACTTGGCAGCGGGGAGCAGGTAAGCAAAACTCTTGCCGACGCCGGTGCCTGCTTCGATGACACCTGTGCCGCCCTGTTGCAGGACATGGTCGACGGCTTCGATCATCTGAGCCTGCTGCGGGCGCACCTCAAACCGCTCACCCAACCTGCGGGCGATCGGGCCATCCGTAGCCAGAACATGCGACAATTCCATCGGCATGGTGACTATCATAGCGTGTTTGGTGATTGTTGGGGCGTTTGCTTGGTAAACAGGGAGTAGGGAGTAGGGAAAGGCATGAGAGTTATTGCACGGTAATGAGCCAATGGTGATGCGACCCGTCAGATTCGACCGAAGGTCTCATCTGGCGGCTTGTGTTTGGTAACAGAGATTTTCAAACATCCAACCCAACACAATCTGAACCTACTCCCTACTCCCTACTCCCTACTCCCTACTCCCTACTCCCTACTCCCTAACATGCTACAATCTCCCGATGCTCAAAATTGGCAATGTTGAACTTGAAACACCGCTACTGCTGGCCCCGATTGCAGGTTACTGTGACCTGGCTTTTCGGCTGGTCGTGCGGAGTATCCGTGGTGAGTATGGCGGCGTGGGTTTGGCGTGTACCGACCTGCTCTGCCCACAGGCGATCCTGCGCGAAAATGAAAAATCGCTGTGGTTATCTGCGACCAATGAAGAAGACAAACCGGTGTGCATGCAGCTTTATGGGCGACATCCGGATGTGCTTGCTGAGGCAGGACGCTGGGCCGAACAACATGGTGCGACGACGATTGATGTGAACATGGGTTGCCCGGTGGACAAGGTGACCAAGAAAAATGGTGGCTCGAAATTACTCTGTGAACCCCTGCTTGCGGTGGAGATTGTCCGCGCGTTGGTCAAGGCAGTGAACGTGCCGGTGACAGCGAAGATTCGCCTGGGTTGGGATGACAAAAGCTACATCACGCAGACGCTGCCGATCGCGTTGGCGGATGTCGGCGTGGCTGCGGTGACCGTGCATGGGCGCACCACGGAGCAGAAATTCAAAGGGTTTGTCCGCCTGCCGGGGATCAGTGAAGTGGTTGCTTCGATTGCTAAGCATCACCCCGATATCCCGGTGATTGGCAATGGTGATGTGACTGCTCCCGAGCATGCCAAGGCGATGATGGATATCACGGGCTGTCATGGCGTGATGATCGGTCGCGGTGCGCTGGCGCAGCCGTGGATCTTCAGGGACACCGCGCATTACCTTGCGACGGGTGAATTACCCCAGCCGTTGTCACGAGCGGATCGTGCGCGGATTGTCGTGCAGCATTTTGAAAACCTGCTGCGGTTTCGGGGGGATCGGGTGGCATTGAATATGATCCGCCAACGCATCAGTAAATATTCGCCCTATCTGCAACCCTGGCCGCACCTCAGACAGGACGTCCGGTTCATCGAAGACGTTAACGCGTTTCGGGATTTTATGGCTAAGGGGATTGAGCAGATTCAGACGGACGAAGCGCAGGTGGTGTAAGTTCGCCCATGACCTCGGGGGTTAAAACCCCGCGGGCTTTAGTTCCAGGCTGTTGGCTGTGGGCGAGAATGATGATCGCAGCAG
>JBICHS010000055.1:0-13815 GCA_043101135.1 Phycisphaeraceae bacterium JB051 | reverse complement strand
TGGTGCTGTGTGACGGATTGAAGTTTCTTGCGATCGGTCTCACTGATATTTTTGGCTTGCGTTTTGAGCTCTTCGCGCTGCTGCTGGTTGAGTGTCGGTGGCGGGGTTTGCGGGTTGATCTGCTGATGCGCCATGACCTGTCGCATGGCTTGGGAAACGTCTTTGTGACGATGCTGATCAACCTTGGCTAACTCGACCAGATCCTTGAGACTTTGATCCTTGGCATTTTGCGCTTGCTGTTTTACCTCTTGCGATTGTGCTTCACTTGATTGCTGTTGGGCTTGTTCCTGAGCCTGTTTTTCCTGGGCTTTTTTCTGTTGCGCTTGTTCTTCAGGCGACTTTTGAGGATCAAACTGTTCCTGCTCGACGATGTCTTCGAGTTTGATTTCCTGCTGATTTTCCAGATGCTGTTCAATGACAACCTTGGCTTGTTCGATTTCCTTAAGCAGCTTTTCGGTTAACTCGATCATCATCTCAACCTGCTGCTGCACCTTGGCGATTTCGTCTTTGTGTGGCTGAATCTGTTTGGGAAGTTGTACCGGTTGGCGCAGCAGCTTAAAGTCGATCGGATCGAGGATCGGCATGACATCATTGATATTGCCATACGCTTCGCGGAACGGGATATTGAGCGTCACCGATAATTCCAGCGCCTTGATGCGGCGATAGTCATCACAGGTTTTGCGCATCGTTGCCACCGCCGAACCATGCAGCGCGATGATGCGTCCGCCTTGCGTGCCGTCTGCCATGGCCTGACTGATGGCTTGGGGTGTTTGCTCTGTTTGCGGTGTTATCTTTTGTGTTTGCGCAAGGGCCAATGTGCTGCCTAAAACAGACAGTGCCAAGCCGATGGTGATGCAGCAAAGTGATTTCATGATGCAGGCACCTCGCTGTCCTGCCTGGCTTTTTCGACGGATGCATACACCTCATCGACGACCTGCTTTTGCAAGGTCATTGCCTGCTGCAAACGATCCATGGCGGTGTTCAACATCTCTGTCAATCGCGCATCCATATTCAACTGATTGTATGCGTTCTGGCGTGAGGTCAATGTTCCGTTAATCGAATCATATTTACGTTTCACATCACGTGCTTTACGCGACAGGGAACCGACCGTATGACGATCACGCTGGTATTGATCGTGAAGTTTCCTGTAGGTCTCATTTGCCTGCTTGATCAAATCGTTATTGCGTGGCCGAACCTGCTGGGCTTGTTTGCGTTTTTCCGCAGCGTCTTTGCGTTGGGCATCGAGTTTGTCATACGCTTGCTTGGCTTGATCGTAAGCCTGCTGAGCCTGCTGCATCAGGGGCTCTTGTGTTTTACGTTCCTGGGTGTACTTGGCTATTTCCTGTTTGAGCCAACGTTCACGGCCCAGGAGTCCGCTGATATCACGCAGCGGTTTTTCGACTTCAAACATGACGGTTTCGGCTTGTGTGAGTCGATCCGCAATGGTTTGATCGGTGGTCAACAGCAACACCCCACGACGGACTTCATCCAAGGCCGAAATCATGCTGGGCACTTTTTCCTGACCGGCTTTGGCGGCTGCGTCGAACTGATGATTTTGACTCACCTGCTTGAGCACATCCATCAAAGCCTGTTGGTCAGAGAGCAATGCCGATGCATACTTCTCAAAGCGCATCAGCGCGGTGGCTTTCTGGCTTTGCTCGAAGGGTTGAAAGTGGGCATTGAGTGTGTCGAAGTTGGTGGCCATCCGACCCTGGCCTTGCTTGAGTAACGCGATGCGATCCTCAAGTTCTTCAGCGACACTTTTCTGCATCTGCTCGATGACTTTTTCCAGTTCCTTGCCGCGGATGAGGGCTTCACGTTTGGGCTTGCCGCGTTCAAGGACAATGTCACGCACCGGCCCGTACCAGATCAACCAACCCAGCAGGCAGACATGCAGGATCATCGATAGCATCCAGAAAGGTGAACGTGAAAGTCGGGATGTACGTGCGTTATTCATGAGTATCCAAGGCATCAGCGTCACGCAGTGACACAGCTATGGGTGATAAAACAATTGACATTCAACACCGCGTCGCAGCTACTTCTCATCACGTTTGGAGTTGATTGAAACGTTGTTGAGTCGCTCAAAACGCGTCATGTCCAGAATCATCATCACGCGTTCAAACGCCACGCCACGATCGGCATCCAAACGGATCTTGCGCTGCGGATCGTCTGCAGCAATCCGACGGAACTCGGCTTGAAGCAAAGCAACGGTGATGGGCGCGCCATCGAGATAGAAATTGCCGTTCACGTCGATACTGACGATGCTCATCTCCGGCGGCTGCTGAACCTCCACCGATGCTGCGATCTCCGGCAATTCCAAGGGCAATTCCTTGTCGATCTTGCGCAGCGTACTGGCGACCAAAAAGAAAATCAGCAGCAGGAACACGCAGTCGATCAACGGTGCCATCTGCACTTCCAGTGAATCATCATCGCGTAAATCAACTTGCATCGCTTGCCTCCTCGTTCTTGACGTCAGAGGTCTGCTTTTCATCTTCCAATGTCATGAACCAGGTGGTCAAAACTTCGTTGACATCTTCTTCAAGCAGTAACGTCAGCGCGACGGTGCGTCCCTTGATGTAGTGATAAAACGCCAAGGCGGGGACAGCAATGATCAGGCCCGCAGCCGTGGTGACCAACGCCTTGGAAATGCTACCAGCAAGAACCGAAGCATCACCCATGGAACCGACGACGGAGACAACTTCAAAGCTTTCGATCATACCGATGACGGTGCCGAGCAAACCCAGCAAAGGTGCGAGTGTCGCGGCGATGGCGATGGGGTAAGCACGCTGCAGATGCTGACGCATGTCGCGGCCTGCGATGTCACCTGCCAGGGCTGAGAGTTCCAACGCTGGGCAGTGACGATGACGAACGAAGGCTTTGAGAATGCTGCCGAGTGTGCTTGGGTTTTGATCACAGAGTTTGTCGAGGTCTGCGTATTGCTTGTTATGCCAGAGTTTCATGGCCTGTGATCGTAAACCGGCGGGACAGACCACAGCGCGTCGCAGTCTTGCAAGGCGTTCAAGGAAGCAACTGAGTGCTGCCAGGGAGCAGAGTCCCAGGAAGTACATGGTGTTGCCACCGGATCGAATACGGTCTGCAAAACTCACTGAACCGACGATTTCGGTTTCCGGTTCATCGCTGGTGGTTTGCGTTTGGGAAGTTGGCGGTGCGGGTTCGGTGTTGGCCGCGTCTTGTGCCGACGCTGCGTGCGTGAGCATCATGAGGAGGATGGCAAGGGCGCAGAAAGCCTGGCGGATGTGCATAATGGTAGATTCCTGAAAAACCGTGGACTGGAGCAATCATAGGCTCGCGGGTCTTGTACGGGAACCCCTGAATACAAAAAAATCTCGTAAAAATCAGCACTTTTTCGTCAACACCCTGCCGATAGGGTTAACTAAAATTTAGTTGACAGTTTTACCAGTACCCGTTTCACGCTGAATCTCATTGAGCATGAAACGCGGCTTGTCCCATTGCGGTGCCAATGCGATGGCCTTGTTCAAATGCGCGATGACGGTTGGCGTTGGGCCTTGGAGTTGGTAAAGCAACACTGCCAATTGCAGATGGCTATTGGGTTCGTCAGGTTGGTATTCAACGAGCCAACGCAACTGCTCGATGGCCTGATCCAACAGCCTGAGTTTGATCAGTGCTTTGACCAGTTGCTTGCGTGGGATGGGGTCATGAGTGATGTGCTCAATGGTCGCATACAGATGCAGCGCAGCCGGCTCGTACTGTTCACGTTGCAGATACGCGACACCAAGTTGATGATGAGCCATGGGGTTGTAACCGGTGACATTGAGCGTGTGCGAAAAGAGCGTGATGTCGTTACGCCAGAATGAAACCTGCCTGAAGCTGAGCAACAGCAACACCGCTGCCAACACCGCGCGCGTCATGGGATGCTTGAGCCATTTGGGCAACCGCACCGCGTCGGCAAGCCACCATCCGACCGCGACGAGTAAGCCGATCATCGGCAGATACGTGAAGCGGTCCGCATGACTTTGTTGCCCGGTCTGAAGGATACCGGTGATCGGCAGGAGCATGCCAACAAACCACAGCCAGCCGACGATGAGATACGGTTGTTTCCTGGCGCGGTAGATCGCGAACGCTGTGATCAAGGCGAACACCGCTGCCGAGATCCAAACCTGCCACGCCGGATGTTGGGTTAACAGATAAGGGACCGCCAAACCAATGGGCAGGATCGACATCAATAGATACTGACCATAGGCCCAGAACATGTTCTCGACACGGAACATCAGAGGCACCGTTGCCACCCCCACCGTTTCGCCAATGTCGACCTTCAGCGTGAGTGTCAAAGCCGCATAGCCTATGGCGATCATCAGCCAGGGAAGCTTCTCAAAAACCGCGCGTTTGCCCAATCGTTTAGCCGGCCAGACATCAAGCAGCAGCATGACACAGGGCAACGTTACGGCCATGGGTTTACTGAGCACAGCCAACACGAGCATGATGGTGACACCAAGATAATCATGCCAACGTTTACGCTGGAGATAGCAGGCATAAAACCAGAGTGATAACAGCGAAAACATGCCACAGAGAACGTCCTTGCGTTCAGCAACCCATGCTACAGATTCAACGCGTAAAGGATGAATCGCCCATATCAATGCGATCCACCAACTGCGTTGACGAAGCCCGGTCAGTCGTGTGGTCACTGCCCAGACCAGCAGCGTGTTGAACATGTGAATGATGCTGTTAACGACGTGGAATGCACCGGGGTGATCACCAAACAGTGAGACATCGACAAGGTGGCTCAGCCAGGTGACCGGGTGGTAAAAACCGAAATGCTGTGTGGTCCATGCCCAGACAAATGTCTGTGCGTTGAGCCCCTGCTGCACCATATCGTTCTGTGAGACATACGTTGGATCATCAAGGCCGATCATGTCGAACGTGAGAGTCTGCAGATACAACCCCAGCGTCAACACAATGAGTAACCACACGCGGAAATCGCGATACCAATTTCGCGTCATGGCTGTCGTGGGTGATGCATCAATCGACATGCGTACAAGATACTCCAAGCAACTGAGCATGGGTAGCGGGTGGTTGTGTGTGCGTGAGTATGTGTAAGCGATTGGTTCATGGTGCGGGGGCGCCCATGGCATGCACGTCGATGCGTGTTTGCATGGCTTGATCATGAAGGCGTGTTCGTACGCGCAACGTCCCTGGGGTTAAAACCCCAGGGCTTTAGTTCCAGGTCGTGGGTGGGTTGGCGGAGTGTGGAACAGTTCATGTTGGAGCGTCATCAACATTTAAACCTGTAAATTGAAGCGTCACGAGAATCATATCAATAAAAAACGGGACACGATGTTGAACCGTGTCCCGTTTGGATATTCGATTTTCAGTCGGCCTCAGCCGCCCATTTCTTCTTTGTATTCATCGAACTCGCCATTGGCTTCGGCTTCATCCAAGTACTTCTGGAAGTCGCCCATCTTGTAACTGATGAAGTTAAAAACATGACGCAGTGTCAGGCTTTCGATGTCGGTCGGATCATCAAGGGTGTCCTGGCGAAGGCGGTTGAGTTCAGCAAGAAACGGTTCGATTTTCATGGCAATTCAATTCACAAAATAGCTTGAGGTTCAACTTAAGCTGCAACGGCAGCAGCAATCTTCTGCGCTGCGTCCGTCAGGTCGGTCCCCACCACCATGGTGGGCACATCGGCCTTGGCAGCATCAATAATTTCACGGGCCGGTTCGACATTCGTGCCTTCAAGACGCACGACCAATGGCACCTTGAAGCCGACTTCCTTGGCAGCGTTGACAATCGCGCGGGCGACTTTGTCACACTGCATAATGCCACCGAAAATGTTCACCAAAACGCCCTTGACGTTGGGATCATCGAGAATGATGCGGAACGCTTCGGTGATGGCTTCTTCGGTTGCACTGCCACCCACGTCCAGGAAGTTGGCCGGTTCCTGACCGTGGAGCTTGACGATGTCCATGGTTGCCATGGCTAAGCCTGCACCGTTGACCAGACAGCCAATCGTGCCATCGAGCTTGATGTAGGACAAACCAAATTCCTTGGCACGCAGTTCCGACGGGTCCTCTTCGGCTTCGTCGTGCATCGCTGCAACGTCTTTATGACGGAACATGGCGTTGTCATCAAAGTTAATCTTGGCATCGATCGCAAGCACCTGACCATCGGGATGTTCTTCCGAAGCAGGTGTGACGATCAATGGGTTGATCTCAGCCAGTGAGGCATCCATATCAATGAACAGCTTGGCGATCTTGATCATGATGGTCGCAGCCTGGCGAACCTGCTTGCCAACGAAGCCGAGCTTGTAAGCAATCTTGGTTGCCTGATAAGGCTGAAGCCCCATCGCAGGATCAATCGGCTCACGCAGGATGGCGCTGGGATTGTCTGCTGCGACCTGTTCGATTTCCACGCCACCTTCGGAAGATGCGATGAGCACCGGTGCGTTGGAAGCACGGTCGACAGCCATGCCCACGTAGTATTCTTTTTCAATGTCCACGCCGGATGCGACCAGCAGCTTGTTGACGGGGACACCTGCCGGGCCGGTCTGGTGGGTGACCAGCGGTTTGGACATGATGGTGGTTGCCACTTCCAGGGCTTCGTCTGCGGTTTTGACGAGTTTGACGCCACCAGCTTTGCCACGACCACCTGCGTGCACCTGTGCCTTGACGACAGCGAGCGTCGCACCTTCAGCCGCCAATTTTTCAAAGGCTTGCTTGGCTTGTTCGGGGGTGTCAACAGTGATGGCAGGGGGAACTGGAATGCCGAATTTCACGAGCAGGTCACGAGCCTGGTATTCATGGATCTTCACGGTCGCTGGTCCTTCCTGGGGGTTGTCAGCAAATGGGTTTCATTGAGGTACCCGTCAGATTATCCGAGATCAGCCTCAAACGCCAAATCCAATCATCTAGAAAAACAACGACATCGGCCCACAATATGATAATTCTCCATAACTCACAGCTGATACAGCATGGCACTTAAACCAATCATCATCGCATACACAAATCAGTAAAACCCAAGCCATCGTACGAGCCCAGCAAGCGCAGCGTGCATGCCCCCGCGCCACGTTCAATTCACAAAAACTCTATAAAACACTTTAAATTATGATAATATAGCTGTATTCATTTATTTTTTTGCATATTATTGCAAAACAAAACCCAGCTGCCTATGATTATGCCACTGACACCTGACAAACCAATGCACGATACCGCGAATCATTTTGCCCGATTCGTGCCTTGTTGCTTGACGAAAGGAACACAAGCATATGAAAACGCAACGTCACCATGCTTTTACGCTCATTGAATTACTGGTTGTTATTTCGATCATTTCATTGTTGATTGCGATTCTGCTGCCAAGTCTGGCCAAAGCTCGTGAAGCCGCTCGTGCCATTCAATGCGGCAATCAAATTCGACAGATCTATCTGGCAACAGTGATGTATGAGGCGGATCACGACGATTATCTGCCCAGTGTCTATCCTTACTTTTCAAGCAAAGGCGACAACTGGAATTACAGTTGGCGTCGCTTGTTCTGGGAAGATACGGATTACATTTCCAACAATCAGATGATGTTTCATTGTCCTTCCACGCAACTCGCACCGGGGGGATGGACATGGAGCAACGAAAACTATGGCCTGAATCAGGATCTGATTCATTGGAGTGGTTGGTGGCAGCAGGCTGGCAAAGCTCGCTCATTTATCACCAGACAGGAAAGCAAGGTCATTTTCATCGCTGAAAACCATGGCAATCCCCTTGCCAACCACAGCGGTTCCTCAAATGCTTTTGCCCCCAATCACTCCCAAGCTGGCAATGCCGTCTTTGCTGATGGTCATGTACAACGCCTCAAGATAACGGATGATACATGGCTTGCACTCTGGGAGACCGGCAGTTGAGCCTCATGGCCTGCCCTTTCGTTTAAACCGCATCAAAACAATCCACGCAATACGCACTGGAGTTTCTCATGAACTTCCTTTCCAACTATCACTGCATTCACTATTTTTTCACCATCCTGGTTCTCATTGCTGGGCAACCCGCCCAAGCTCAGGTCATGGATGTCAATGCTCATCTTGCTGATACGAGCCCATGGGGTATTGCCATTCATCCACACCGCCAGCACGAATTTGAGAACATCGATATCTTGATCAATCGCATCAAGGACGCAGGTATTCAGTGGACTCGATATGACATTGGTTTTGCCCATGTTGTTACAGCAGGCCAACACATGAACTTTGAGCGATTCGATTTGATCGTTGACCAGTTACATAGCCAGAACATCCAAACGGTCGCCATCCTGCAAGGCTTCGATTGGGAAATCAGTCATGCTCATCCCGAACTTGTTCCTTTGTACAATCATCCTCAGGCATGGGAGAATTATGTTCGTGCCACAGTCAGCCGCTACAAGGACCGTATCAAAGTCTGGGAGATATGGAACGAGCCTGATGGCGGTTTCTGGAAACCCAAACCTGATGCCCAGCAATATGTGAAGTTGCTGAAGATTGCCTATACAGCGATCAAAGAAATCGATCCTGATGCGGTGGTGATGGCTGGTTCATTGGCCAGTTGGAATCACAGCTACCTTCGCCAAATGTACGACGCTGGCGCCTTGGGGTATTTTGATTGCCTCTCAGTTCATTCCTATGGCCCCCCACCCTGTGATGCCCCAGACAAAAATGAAAAAGTACAGCGTTTTTTCGACATCCTGCAAGAAAACGACCAGGAGAATATCGACATCTGGCTCACAGAATGCGGTGGCTCTACCTATTGCAGTGATATCACCCGTCAAATTCCTGACGCCTTGGAAAAGTCCATCCAATGGAGCCTTCTACAGCTTGGGAAAACCAACACTGCGAATATGAAGTACGCTCTACTCACTGACGCAGGCAACCATCACATCACCAGCGATCAACCCACAACCACCTGCTCCTATCTCCCGGGGCAATCACTGAATGTAGTTAACTATCAACAAATGCAATCGCTTGATCCGACAGAGTATCCAGTGCTCATTGCTTCGCAAAGCGATAAAGTTGACCAGGCCTATTTACCGCTTCTACAAAACTATATTGCCAACGGCGGCCTGATGGTCACGGTCAACCGCATCCCATTTTATTACGTCTATGATCAAAGCAATCCTGATGTGAGCACGCTTGTTGGTGGTACTGAACAAAGCCACCCCATGCTTCACCTTGGCTTTGACGCATGGTGGCGAACACCGACGACGCCCAAAAGCAGCAGAATGTGTAACGTCACATCCGCAGGCGCACAGGCCGGTTTAACCCAACTGAGCAATGTCTATGCCAACCGTTATCTCACAGACGCCAACCTTGCGCCAGGTGATCAATATATCCCGCTGATCAACGCAACTCGGGAGGACGGCTCGGTAATAGGAGGCATTGCAGCTTTGTACAAATACAACGCATGGACAGGCGGTACACTCAGTTTCGTCACGTCACTGCAAGGCGGCTACACCGAACAACAGCAAGCCAACCTTTTAATGCAAACCTACCTTGGTTATCAAGCAATCGGGGTTGATAAAATTTTCATCTATGACTTGCATGATGATGGAGCCAATTTATCAGAGTCAGAACACAATTATGGTATCGTTCGATGGGATTGGTCCACCAAACCCGCCTATCATGCATACCAGCAACTGACCACCCAATTGGGACAAGCCCCCCAATTCATCCAAGCCATCAACCTTGATCATCCCAATGCTCATGCCATGTTGTACAAAAACACAAACACCAACGAGCAAATCCTCACGACTTGGCACAAAACAGGCGCAGGCCAAATGACCATTGTCACCCCCACGGGGAGCCATCAAAAGCAAATCTCCGATAAGCCGCTGCTTTTCCCGATTGAAGCTGATAAAATCACCGACATCCAATATCAAGCAACACCCTGATCATTGATTTATGGCAGTCACCATTCAAAACATCGCAGATGAACTGAACATCTCCGTTTCGACGGTCTCCCGATCGCTGCGCAATGACCGTGTGATCAACCCGCAGACACGCGCCAAGATTCAAGCGGCCGCCATGGATATGGGTTACCAGGGGCGCATCCGTCGCAAGCAGCAGCGTGCCTCCAGCAAGCAGCTCAAATTCGTCGCCGTCTTTACCATCGAGAGTCTGCAACTGCTGCGAAACGACAGCAACTATCTACGGTACATGGAAGGCCTGGAAGCCGAAGCCGACGCCATGAACGCCAAGGTGATTTATGAAGCTCTGCCTTACGATGCGCGGCAACACATGGAAAAGAAAAAGCTCCCCAAGAGCATCCGCACCGGCAAGCCCAACGCCATCATCTGTGTCGGCCAACTCTCCGAGCAAAACGCGCAAATGCTCAGTGAATTTGCACCGATCATCTCTCTGATGTGGGACTATGATCCAACACCATGCGACGTGGTACTCGCTGATGAAAGCAAGGCCTTCAGCTGCATCGTCGACCATCTCGTGGAGCTCGGACATCGCAACATCCGCTGGATTGGTGAGTATGACCCGCAGCATCTGAGACGTCCCTACCGCTTTGCAGGTTACATTGCAGGTTGTCTGAAAAACAACCTCAACATCGATAACCAACAAGTTAACGAATCAATGGAACTCTATCGCGGCATGGACCTGCCTTACATGAAGGATCACACCAACGGGATCACCCAACCACAACTGCTCAATCAATGGATCACCGAGCAGAATGTCACAGCATTGATCTGCCAATCCGATCGTGTGGCACACAATATCCTGCTGAATCTCAAGCAACTGGACATCGACGTACCCAACCAGGTCAGTGTCACCGGCTTTGACGATCAGCCAACACCTCAAGGGCTCAAACGCTTAACCACCTTCGATGGCTTGATCATGGAACAGGCACGCACCGCGATGCGCGTTGCTCAACAACGCATCGAACGCCCAACGGCTTTCCCGCAACGCATCCTGCATCTGACACGCTTGATTACCGGTGACACCACCGCCCCGCCGCGTGATCTTAGTTAATGTCCAACGGCGTTAAACGTACCACGTCCCCTGCTGCCCGATTCAGAACGCTGGCAGCTGAGCCTTTACGGATCGCAATTTCGAGCATGCCGGTTGAACCGATGTACGACACCGGCGTGCCTTCGCTCACATCCGCATAGGTCTTGTTAATCGGGATCGGACGGTCCATCCCATTGCAAAAGACCATGTATGTTTTATCCAATTGAGCTTGTGGAATGTTGGTGATGAGATTGCCAAAGTGGTCAACGAGCAGAATTTCACCGGTGATGTGATCCGTTGCAACTGCTGGATCAGGCAACTTGAAAAGCTCCAATGATTCAGCAGGTGAGCCGAGCTTGTCGATGAGTACGCCTGAAGCCAGATGCCCCGCAGCAGTGGAAAAAATGTCCCTGCCATGGAAGGTCTGACTGACATTGGTGCGGTGAAACTCGGCATTATCCAGTGAGACAGCTTTGACAAAGCTTTGCTTCTCCAGCGCAAGACTCACCAGGCCGTTGTCAGGCAGGATGTAAAACGCGCGATCAGTCCGCACGCAGATCGCCCGACGATCCGTCCCGACCCCCGGGTCCACGACAGCAACATGAATCGTGCCATCGGGGAAGGCGTCGATGGCGGTCTGCAAAATCAGCGAACCGGCCATCACCGATTGGGCGGGCACCTTATGCGTGATGTCGACGAGTGTTGCTGTGGGACACAGCGAAAGAATCACGCCTTTCATCTGTGCGACATAGCTATCAGATAAACCAAAGTCCGTTGTGAGGGTAATAATGGGCATGAGGTTATTGTATTTGAGTTTGTTGGAGTATGTCAGGTTTGATTTTCAAGACATTTTTACCGCAGAGACGCAGAGAGCTCAGAGATAGGAGAGAAAAATCGATTTGTTTAATTTCAAACCCACTGCTCAACGAAGTGAAGCATGGGACATAAACACCTGCCAAAAGTAAATACAGCCCAGTCTACACGACACACATGCTAGAACTTCAAACAAAATGAAAATCACTATCACTTAACTCTGAGATCTCAGCGTCTCTGCGGAAAAAAAAGTTGAATCACAGGCGATCAACTTCAATATTCCCTGCGTTGTCGGGCAGGCAGAATGTTGAGTTGCTTGCGGTATTTGGCGACGGTGCGGCGGGCGATGTCGATGCCTTTTTCCTTGAGCTTTTCGACCAGTTCATCATCATTGAGCGGCTTGGATTTATCCTCGTCGTCGATGATTTCCTGAAGCTTGGCCTGGATGGCAGTCCAGCTCATCGCATCACCGTCTTCGGTTTCGGTCCCGCCGGAGAAGAACATGCGCAACGGGAAAATGCCCCGCGGCGTTTGCAGGTGTTTTTCGTTGACCGCGCGACTGACGGTGGCCACGTGAATCCCAAGCTGATCGGCAACCAATGTCATCGGTAAGGGCTTGAGCGCCTGCGGGCCGATGTCAAAGAAATCACGCTGCGCTTCAATGACCACATTGATCACGCGCATCAACGTGTTGTTACGCTGCTCGATGGCTTCAATGAGCCAACGGGCACTGCGAAGATTATTGCCAACGAACTCGCGCGTTTTCTTTTCCGCCGTTTTGTCCGAGGCCATCTTTTCGTATTCACGACTGATCGCAAGCGACGGCACGCGACCGTGCGTGAGCATCGCGTAATACCGGTCATGCTGCTCATCGAACTCGATCACCGCGTCAGGTTGAATCACCTGCGAGGTCGAATCCACAAGCATGCGACCGGGATGAATGTGATACTGCTTGAGACTGCTGATGGCTGATTTCACATCTTCGATATCCACATCCAATGCTTTGGCAATCTTGGGCAGGCGGTTGGCTTCGATGTCCTTGAGATGATGACTCACCAGATCGTACTGGAGCATGAGCGTCTGCTCTTCATCCGTGCCGGGGTGAATGACCTGTGATTGAATTTGCAGTAACAAACATTCACGCACATCACGCGCCCCCAAGCCAACGGGCTCGAGGGTTTCCTGGAGTCGCTGCAGGGCATCGTCGATGAGTTCAACGGAGACATCGCGCGGCGCCTGGGAACGAATGTCCTCCATGGGCGTTCGGATGTAGCCATCATCATCAATGAAGCCGATGAGGTACTCACCTGCCAGTCGGATACCGGGAGGCGTTTCGACCATCCGCCATTGATCAAGCAGCTGGTCAGCAAGCGATTGGGCGCGGGCAGCCGTGTTGGCCATGGCGTCCATCTTCCCGTCACGTTCACCAGTGTTGGCGCGGGGCGGGGTGTAGGAGCTTGTTTCGTAGGTGTTGGATTCCCAGGAATCGCCGTACTCTTCGGAGAGGTTGTTCAGCCGTTCGAAGTCATCGGAGTTGGTGTTGTGGTCCTTGCCGTCTTCAGTGACGACCATTTCGCGTTCGCCCTCTTTGGCTTCGCGACGCTCCTCCTTGACCTGCTCCAAGGCACCGGCCATGTCTTCAGGCTGCTCCTTGAGTTCGAGGGTGGGATTGGAGGCAAGCTCCTGTTCAATCCGTTCCTCCAGCGCAAGTGCTGCCATCTGGAGGATTTCCATTGATTGTATCATTCGCGGGGCCAGCTTCATCTGCTGACTCATCCGCATGTGTTGTCCAGTGTCAATACGCATACTGTGTGACATTAAACCATGAATCGCGATCATTTCAAAGCGAATAGTGTCAAACTTACAACTTTGGCACGAAAATTGCTTAAAAAGACGGATCAAGCCGAATTATCCACAACTTTTGCATGCCAAACCACCAAGGTCAAATGCTTCATGTCTGGGTTTGGTGTGGCATGGATTTGATCGTTGGGGTGGTTGCGTTTGATGTGTTCGATCACATTTCAAGGCAACCGAGCCAAGATGGCTCGGCTATATGCACA
>JBICHS010000054.1:0-5304 GCA_043101135.1 Phycisphaeraceae bacterium JB051 | reverse complement strand
GTGTTTTTTTTGATATGTACTTGCTTAACCCAGATATCTCCAGATGAAGGTTCCACATTGATCTGGAAATGCCAGCCCCATTTGCCGATGAAGCATGCGTCTTTGACACGCCACGTGTATTGCTGCCAATGTTCACCGGGCTCAAGGTACCAATACTCAGGTGTGCGATGGGTATCGGATTCAACCATCAATTCGACGTTGAGTCCAGGGACGGTGGTACGTTTGGCATACTCGTGATATCCGGTTTGCGATTCGTAGACCAACAACATCTTGGCGGGTTGATCGGGCACTGCGCGCCGGGCGACAACGGTAATTTCCACTTCCTGATCATTCCAACCCATGAAGCTGGGATCGACTTCGAAATAGATGAACGGTCGCTTGTTTGCCAGGTCTGTGCTTCGATAGCCTTGACCGTTGAATGTACCGGCAATGGTAAGTCCATCGGTTCGTGGATCGTTATTGCCCTGACGGATGCCACGAGATTGATTCACGGGTCCCAATTGCACTGAGACAGTTTGATCGCTGCTGTAATCGGGTGTCCATGTATAGGGTTTGGACTTGTTGCTGGACGCAGCCTTGATCAGACTTTTCGGAAGATTGTTGATAAATACCGGACGCTTTGTCAGTGCCAACTGATCACCAGCGTTCAACGTTGTGATACTACCTGTGTCATCGGTCACTGTAACCTTACTCTCGAATCGGACATCAACACTTTGCTCATTGGCCCAGGTGACAAGGACGGGTTGTCTGGCTGTCTCAAACACAAAACCGGGCACATTATTACCCATATCCAGCCAGCCCAAATATGTCGGCACAGGACCGAGTGCCGTTGTCATGGTTTTGAATGCAGTGTATGCCTGGTAGGGTTGGAATTGATTATCGATAATCGCATGGACACCTTTACCATAATGTGGTCCCACAGCTTCAAACCAGCAGATGCGGTCAAAGCCTTGGGCGATCCCCAGGACATATGCCCGGATCAGCGCATTGGCCTGGCGCTGCTGCTGCTGAGGATCGGTTGTGGTGGTCAGTCCGATCTCCGACATCCACAGTTCGATGTCATCACGCTGTCCATTGGCAGCGAGCATATCGCGCGTGTTCTGAGCCATGGCCAGATAACTCTTTTCACTGCCAAATACCAGGCCGATGTTGTTGTAGGGATGAACACACAGATAATCAAAGTGATCCGCTGCACCCGCTTTGATCACCTGGTCAAGCCAATGCAGGTCAAACGCTGCGACACCGATGCCGATCTTGGCGTTGGGGTTGACCTGCTTTGCCTGTTCATATGCTGCGCGCACCATGGCCGCATAATCACTGGGCGTCCCACCCTTGTTAAATGCCGGGGAGTTGGGTTCGTTCCAGACTTCCCAATACTGTATGTCATCTTTATAGCGTCCAACCACCTGGCGGACATAGGTTCGCCAATCGTTCATATCCTTCACAGGAAAACGGCGTGTGTTGTTGGGCTGCGAGGAAGACCATTTGGCAAAATACGCTAAAAAGCCAGACATTTGGATCTGATTGCTCCGCGCGTTGGCGATCAGATCATCTGCCGACTTCCAGTTCCACTTGCCTTTGGCAGGTTGAATGGTCTGCCATTCTGGAAAATATCGAACCCACGTCACGCCGGCATCACGGAGCATGGGGTTGTACCTGATATACAACCCGGTTGAATCGGCACCGGAAGCGATCCCCCACGGGCTGTTTGCAACAGGATGATTTTGAGCTAGTGCCGTGGAACCGGCGACCAGCAGGATAATGATACAAATCCGATTGAACATACAACTAAACCTTACTCAATAACGAGAGACAAGCAGTCAAGAAAATCGCATGTCTCTGACGGGTGAAGAAAACCGAGAAACTGCCAGATGATTCGTGGCTGTAAAGGGATCAATACTTGGTGACTTTGACTTGCATAATCTGAAACGCGTTGGGTGAACCGACAGCACTGAATCGGAAATTCCAACCCCACTGACCAACAAAGTTGGCGTCATTAAGTGTCCATGTGCGTTCATGCCACTGATCATCCGCGGGGATCGTCCACCAACCCTGGCTCGAATTTCGATAACCGGTTTGGGATTCATAGAACAGATTCATTCCTGCATTCTGTTGGGGCGTGATACGTCGTGCCTTGATGGTGACTTTCAAATTCGTGGTTCCAAAGGGTGCGAATTGCGGGTCCGCACGGAAGTAGGCATAGCGACCCTCTGACCCATAGTCGAAGTCCAACTGCCTGAAGGAATGGTCGGGCATGTTCACAGCCAGGGTTGTCTGCTCCTTTCGCTGGGTTAAACCATTATCAATATTGGTCACACCCAACTGGCAATCAACTTCTGTCGCATTGGCATAATCTCCGCCCCATGGGAATGGATCGCCTGCATTATCCTGTGCTTCTTGAACCAATGCCTGGGGCAGCCCCGAGACAAAGATCGCCGCGTTATTCAAGTTCAACGGCATGCCCTGATTGAGGTTGGTTGCAAGACCGGTTTGATCGGTGATCTGCACATCACTGCTAAACGTGGTGGAAATAGGTGTATCCAAAGGTGCCCACGCCACAAGGACAGGTTCGCTGGCTCCCTGGAACACAAAGCCGAACCCGCCGCCATTGGTCTGACCAAGATTCAGCCAACCCAGATACGATGGCGTTGCGCCCAACAGACCGGTCATGGTATGCATCGCGTGATATGATGGCCTGAGGCTCCAATCCGGTCGAATCAAGCCATGATCGGTGCCAGACCCGTAGGCCGGCCCGCGCGCTTCAAACCAACACATCCGATCAAAGCCCTGGGCCAGTGACATGACGTAGGCCTTGGTGAGAATGTCGGCTTGTTTGTCATCACTTTGGGCATCTGGTGCAACTGACACCGAGTAACCAAACTCTGTAATCCATAACCCAATGGTTTGGGATTGATTGTTGGCTGCAAGCATACTCCGAAGTGACGGCACTAAGCTCAAGTAGCCTGGCTCACCATCGTTGGCAATGAAGCTGGTGTTTTCGTAAGGATGCACCGCTATGTAATCAAAGTGTCCTGCTGCGCCAGCCTTGATGACACGATCCAGAAAACTGATATCAAAGTTGGCAACACTCATGCCGATCTTGATATTGGGATCAATCGCCTTGGCAGTATCGTACGCTGCGACCACCAAATCCGCGTACTCCTGAACCTTGTCGATACCCTGGTAAAAGCTGCCGTTAAACTCGTTCCAGACTTCCCAGTACATGATATCCTGCTGATATCGTTGCGCGACCGTTGCAACATAATCGCGAAAGTACTGCATGTCCTTGATCGGCCCTTGACGTGTCCCGCCATCGGCCGAGGCCCAGGGAGCAAAATACGCAAAGACACCTGCCACGTGTAAGTTGTTCTGATTGCAATTAGCAACAAACGCATCAGTAGATGTCCAGTTCCAAGTACCTTGCTGGGGCTGAATCGATTTCCATTCAGGAAAGTAACGAATCCACCGCGCCCCAGCATCATGCATCAACGGGTTGAATTGCGGGTAGTCATTTGACCACTCAGCCCCGGAAGCAAAACCCCATGGACTGCCATCCTCGCGCGGATCACCACCACTGCCCTGGGCGTTGAGCATTGTCGGCATCCATATCCAGATGCAGGCCGAGAGTAATCCGATCATCCATTTCATTTGCATCTGTGTTCTCCTGAGATTCATAAAACACTTTCCATATTTAAGTTTGGTAGCCAATCAATGTGCAGTTTCAAAAACGTGATTCACCTTTGGGATGCTTCAAACCATCTGAGCGCAGGACACCCCATCTTCCGGTGAAGATTCACATGCTGCTTTTGATTGTGTCAATTTAGAGATTTAAACAATGTGTACGAATTAATATCAAACGATCAATAGCCAATTGCGTAAACAAAGTGACACTATTGTGTTTTCTTTACTGGGGTGCCCAATGATTATCATCGAGCGAAGCTGACCATCGATTGCCAAACGCAACATCATGGTAAAGTCGCCACCAGTAGCCATTGGGTGCTTTTTGAGAGTTCACATGACCGTCAGCCCAAAGGACGTTGCACAAGTCGGTGTTATGCCGGGTAAAAGCCGGTCCCTGGTAGGCATCGTTCCAAGACTGTGTCCGAACCGAGCCTTTGACATCGTATGGACTCTTGACGACATACGTGCCCGGAACACCACTGTCCACAAGGACAATCAGTCTGGACGGCTTGTGGATTTCATCCATGCTCGGTGTCTGGAAGTTGGCGTCCTCAATTTTCCCCAGGTACCAGTTGTTATATCCATAGCTCACATCCCAACTATAGCCATTGCGGATATTGTCACGATTCGTTTGCCCATGATTCAGCGGGTCGTTGGGGCAAAGTAGTAACTCGTCAGCTTTGGAGACCTGCTGCTTGTTAACCACATTGTCATACCAGAAGTATGTTTTTCCACCATAATGCCGCCTGTTCTGGGGGAACTGTTTTGAAATCACAAAGTAATTACCAAACGCCACCGCGAGTTGATGTAGCTTGCTCTGACAACTAACCGTCCTGGCTGACTCTCTTGCCTTACCTAACGCTGGCAACAACAGGGCAATGAGTAGAGAGACGATGCTGATGACCACCAGAAGTTCAATGAGTGTGAACGCGCGATTTCCCAGAAGCCTAACTTGCATATTTTAATACTTTCTCTCACATTCGAAGTGCACCAATAGCACAATGATTTCAACGATCAGGCAAAGTAAATTCAGATGTCGATTCACCTGTAAATAAATCCACCCGAGGCGGATGAATCAATCTCGGGCCAATCCATTGCTTGGCACCGCCAGCAAACCAGTCCAGACATGCCTCGACATATGGACTCACATCCGGGGAACGCAAGCATGTCATGGATGGACGTAGATAAGGTGCCTCATCACCATTGCTGTCCGCAGCACAAACCGCCACATCGCGTCCTGGCTCAAGACCATGATCCGTTAACGCCCGCATCGCTCCGATCGCAGCGATTCCTGTCGTGCAGAAAATAGCGGTCTGCGTAAAATCACCGGACTCAAGACGTTCACAAAGCACCTGGTAGGCATGTTGCATTGCTGACTCAAACGGCTTGACATGTTCATCGATCAAGCACCCATCAAGATTGTGCATCTTGATCCAGAATTGCCACTGGTCAATCCGTTCGCGAATCACGTTATCCAATGGCTGCGTGTTCAAACATGCCACGCGCTGATGACCAGCGTCTTCGAGTGAACGTAGCAAAATCGGAATCTCGGCTGGTGCGGAAAGTCGCAGACTTGAAACATCGTGTGCCGAAACGTCTTGGTCCAACACCACGACCGGACGG
>JBICHS010000053.1:0-4327 GCA_043101135.1 Phycisphaeraceae bacterium JB051 | reverse complement strand
CCCAGGCTGCACGCTGGCGATGCGAATCCCGTGGCACGCATTACCGCTCAGACTGTCCTGCTTCACTTAAAGCATTCCACGTTCACGATGTCTGGCAACGCGGGAAAAACGAGCCGGAAGAAGTCGCCGTGAATGACTGATGACTTGTGAAAGCCGTTTGTGTCACCATTGGTTCTATCAATCATTTCATCATTGCCGCCTGCGCCGCAGTGACGGAAAATCGGTGTTTTTTACGTGCAAAAAGCGTGTTTGTTCCGTCTTATCCCAACACGTCACTGAGCCCTGCCTGCTCAAAAGCAGTGGGGCGGCGGTCGTAATGACTGTCAAAAACATTGACTGACGATGACATGCATTGAGCGTGTTCACGCACTGTCTGCAGAATGTCCGGTTGGTTGGCGTAAATCTCCCAGCTCGTGGCATCGGTGTAAATCAACATGATCACCGCACGGTCTGCGATGATCTGTGCTTTGCCCGGCTCATCGCTGCAGACGTATTGACGGGCGAGCTCCGCCGGATCGCATTTGGCTGAATCAATCGCCCAGAGTTCAACCTTTTCGGAGGTGAAGTAACGGGCATACCGGCCGAGCGTGCGCGTCTTCCAGAGCATGACACCACTTTCCTGATCACCTGCAAAAGCTTGTAACAGGTTGGGGTGATCGGCAAAAGAATCAGGCGCACTGACCCAGGGCTGCTGATCAAAGCACCAGTAATAACAATCGAGTTTGAGAATGATGGGCGTGAATAATTTGACGAACCAGATCCCCGGTTCGCCATATTGATCATCCAGTAATTTCAGCAGCAGGCCATTCAATGCGACACATCCTTGCAGGTAAAAATCAGGCGTGCTCTTCTTCCCATTGAGACTGTGCGTCTGTGAAGTATTGTACACGGACTTTCTTAAATTCGTGGGTACTCCAAAGGGCATTGTAATTTTTAATGCCGGTGACCTGCTGGATTCGTTTCAAAACTTCCAAAGCGTCTTCGATGCTCTTGCCATGCACCATGGTGTAGAGCGTGTAAGGCAAATCGTCATAAGCAGGGCGGTGGTAACAATGACTCACTTCATCAAACGCAGCGGCCTTGGCGCCCATCTCATCAAGCTGCTCTTCGGGGCATTGCCACACACCCATCGCGTTGGCACCAAATCCGGCTTTGCGATGTTGCAGGACGGCACTGAACCGGCGCATCTGCTTGGCGTCAAGATACCGCTGACAGGCTGAGAGTAAATCTTCAACGCTGCATCCAACTTCATCTGCCATGGCATCAAACGGCCTGGAAACAAGGGGTAAATCCTGCTGCAGGACGCGAATGAGTTGGCGGTCTTGTTGCGTTAGCGGCGTCTTGTCTGCAGCCTGTCGATCAGCTTCCGTAAAGTGATTGGCTTTGGGAGAGTTACTGTTATCGGCAGCCTCTGCCATGTTTAACTTTACGCCAATCTTGTAAAGCTTAAGCGTTGGCAGGATGCGCGTGGAATCCGCGCCGGATAATGTATGGAGTTTGTCGACGGTCTTTTCCAAACCAAGCTTGCTGTCCGGACTCACCGCCAGGGTGTACCACAGATTAAAGGCGTGATCACGTTGGTAATTATGTGAGACCCCGGGATGAGCATTGATCACCTGGACGGCATGGTTCAGTTTGTCAGGATCAACTTTGGCAGCAACGAGACTGGAGGCATAACCCAAAGCATGCGTATCAAAAATGGGCGAAATCTGACGGATGTATTGCAGGTCATGACGCAGCGCAATGAGGCGCTCAATGCAGGTGGCTTCGTCAATTCCCAACTCTTTGGCAAGGTCAGCAAAGGGGGTTGGGGATAGCGGGATGGACGATTGGATGCGGTTTAAAAGTTTCGCATCCAGATCGCTGAGTGTCGGGGACTGGGGCATGAGGTGTTGCCTTTGGTCGAGTTGGGTTTAGCGATGGTTCCAGGCTTTGGGGATGTAGACGCAGTCCGGTTCGGAGGCCAGCGGATTGCGCGTCACGGCGTAGGCACGAGCGCGACTGCCCCCGCAGACTTTGCGGTATTCGCAGACACTGCACTTGCCGGTGAAACCATCGGGATTGCGAAGACTCTTGAAGGTTTCATGGTTCTGATATACATCCACCGGAGACTGATCGGGGAAATGCCCACAATTAATCGGCAGGAAGCCACTTGGGTACATATAACCAACATGGCTGATAAACATTACGCCCTTACCGTCACTGATACCGATCGGGGCACGCTGGACTTTGGGCTTGCCTGCCAGGGCTGCGGGGTTGGCTTGCGGATCACCTTTTTGTTGAAGCACGAAGCGACGGTAGTGATGCGCTTCGGTGGTCTTCACGCCGTAGTTCTTGGTTTGAGCGTGTTGCCAAAGCTTGGCGAAAACTTTTTCGTATTCACCGGGTTCAATGCCTTGTTCACGTAAGCCGCGCCCAACGGGGACCAGGAAGAACACCGACCAAAGCACCACGCCGGGACGGTTGATGAGTTCTGCAATGGCATCGACCTGGTGAAAGTTACGCTTGGTGATGGTGGTGTTGATCTGCATGGGCAAGCCTGCAGCATGGGTGTCATCAATGATGCGCAGGCTGCGCTCAAAAATCCCATCAATCCCACGGAAAGCGTCATGCGTTTTGGCGTCGGCACCGTCGAGACTAATCGCCATGCGCGAAACACCGGCATCACGCAGGTTACCAATCGCCTCGGCGGTGACCAGGGGCGTGGCTGAAGGCGTCATCGCGATCCGCATGCCTTTGGATTTACCATGACGGATCAACTCGTAAATGTCAGGCCGTTTGAGCGGATCACCGCCGGTCATGACGAGTAACGGCTTTTTGGGGAACTTGGCCAACTCATCAATCATCGCCTTGGAGGCTTCGGTGGACAGCTGGTTGGCATGAGCCTTGGACTGGGCGCAAGCACGACAATGCTGACACACCAGATCACAGGCACGTGTGGTTTCGTAGAAAATCAAAAACGGGCTGTGATGCACATCCTCGGCTTTGTAGTCCATCATCGGATGCTCAGCTGGTGCACCACCGGGGTGATGCGATGGATGACCACCCTGGGCTTGTGCGATACGCTTGGCAATTTCGGGGGGCATGGCTGTGGCACCTGCCTGCGTTTGCTCTGCAGGTTGAATGCCCTGAGCCTGATTTTGTAGCTTGGCGTGATCGGCAGCACCGGGATGCTCGCCCGGGCGCATGTGCATGTTGGCTGGGAGAATGGGTTTCATGGCGGGGGTCCATTTCTCGTATTTCACCTGAAGGGCAAAGTCCACTCGGTTCCTCGCATCTTCAGGTCAAAGATATTAAGATAAGAATACCTCAAATGTATCGGGTTTCCAAGCCCCGATCCTTGACTTGGGTCAATGTCTGTTAAGTCGTTGGTCCTAAAATAATTTGCATGACCGTTCCGCCAAAGACCGATGGGTGAAAATGATCGCAATGGATTGGATCGAAATCGGAATTTGAAGGGACGAGAGAAAAGGATCACCCGCCATGATCGACATCAGTGTTCTTTACTGTGGCCTTGAGACGCCCAGCACGCCACACCGTTACGGTCGCGCCATCACGCAGATCGACCCGCCGGAACACCAACGCATGAAGGTTGCAAGGTCGGCTGCCGAACGTCGGCCAATCGTCGTCTGGAACACCACCCGCACGTGTAATCTCAAGTGCGTTCACTGTTACACCGAATCCGAAGCCATCAAATATCCCGATGAACTGACCACCGCGCAGGGCAAGGCATTGATCGACGATCTTGCCAAGTTCAAAGTCCCCGCGCTACTGCTCTCAGGCGGTGAGCCGCTGGTGCGTCCTGATATTTTCGAGTTGGCCGAATACGCCCGATCCCAAAAGCTTCACGTGGTCCTTTCCACCAACGGCACACTTATTGACCGCAACACAGCCCAACGTCTTAAAGACCTGCAATTTGCTTACGTGGGTATTTCACTCGACAGCGCCCACGCCAAAATTCACGACGAATTCCGTGGCATGCAAGGCGCGTTTAACCGCACCATGAAAGGCTTTAAACACTGCGTGGATGTAGGCCAGAAAGTCGGCCTCCGTCTGACACTCACCCGTCATACCTGTGATGACCTCGACGGCATTTTTGACTTCATTGACAGTGAAGGCATTAATCGTGCCTGCTTCTATCACCTGTGTCCTGCAGGGCGTGGTGTGGATCTTAATGCCATGGATCATGAGACATCACGCAAAGCCATGGACACGATTTTCCGTCGCACCAAGCAGTTTCATGACGAAGGTAAACGCGTCGAAATTCTCACCGTCGATAATCATTGCGATGGACCTTATCTGTACATGAAGATGAAGGAAGAAGGCC
>JBICHS010000052.1:0-5263 GCA_043101135.1 Phycisphaeraceae bacterium JB051 | reverse complement strand
CATGTACACGATTGACTGCATCAACAGCATCGGTGATGGCACCTGCCATTGGACCACCTTTATGAAATGCAACCAACTGTCGGGCATGTTTTAGCTTTGTGCCTGGAACCGCGTATTGTTGGCCTGGATTGAATCCAAACCCGCGATCCGCTTCCGGCTGAAACCTTACACCATTGATCGTTTTAGGCTTCGGTTGAATGATCCGGCTTTCCTTGGCCAGATCATCACCTTCAAAGATTTCAATCGCTTGGCATCGACATGACCATCCATTTGGTGGCCAATTGGTTTGCCAGAACGGATCGTCCTTGGGCAACCTGATGCCATCCATTGCAGCAT
Source organism: Phycisphaeraceae bacterium JB051 (assembly GCA_043101135.1). Taxonomy (GTDB): domain Bacteria; phylum Planctomycetota; class Phycisphaerae; order Phycisphaerales; family Phycisphaeraceae; genus UBA7800. The sequence continues at coordinate 4,927 of JBICHS010000052.1, read as the reverse complement.
GGCTGGATCGGACCTGATCATCGCCTACCGTGACATACTCAAAGCCCCACAGGATTTCATCAATCTCAGGTTCATGCAGAGCTGACCAGCGGCCTGCACTGTAGGCAAGCTGGGTTTGGGTGCGAAAGATGTTTTCGAGGGTGTAGCTGTTTTCGGGCGTGATTCCCGCCGTGTTGAATACCTGCTGAAGTTCGCGGATCCCGGTGCTGACGTGTGCCTGCTTCTGGGTGAGTTCCAGCATTTTGGTGGTGATCCGGCCGCCAACCGCCCGATTGACATCCTGTAGCTTGATCAGAACATCAGGCACAAATGCATTACGCATCTGGTCAATCGACTGTTCGCCAATATGCATCTGGGCCTTGAGTGCCTGAATCGCGTTGTCATACGCTGTCGAAAGTTTGACCGTCTTCGCTTGGCGTTCCTCGACCGTTTTTATCACGCGCCAACGACCTTGCAGATAAGCAGCAACCATGGCGTCGGTCATCAGTGGGGCCAGTTCACCCATTTCTGTGCGGATGACACCAGACGGATCTTCACCAGCCTTGTAAGCTTTGAGTGCTTCAATACGAACCTTGCGGCCGATCTTCTGCGATGCGGTGTTGCCGAGCTTTTCAAGGCGGGCACAGTCTGCATCGAGTTTTGCAGCGTATTTGCGGCGTTCAGGGGAAACTGCCATGGATCACCCCCGATTCACGGTCGTCTCAAGTTCATCGAGAATTGAATTGGCGGGGGAGTCTTCCGGATCCGGATCGTCTTCGGGGGCTTCAGGTTCGGGAAGCATGGGCAAGCTGGTCAGTTCAAAAACTTGTTGCAGGTCCAGGTGAATACGCAGGAATTCCCGGCCGTCCGGTGTGCCAGCCATGGCCTTGACGATATCCCGGGCAAGTTGCTTGGATTCATCCTGCAGGGGGTTGGGCTCGAACCAGACTGATCCCCGGGCCTCTTCGCCAAAGTTCAGAACCAGCAGTTGATCGACCACGTGCCAGTTCACGGTTTCGGCAAGATCAACTTGAATCTGTTCGCCGTCCAACAGGCCAAGATCACCGTGGGTTTGAGCTTCAGCTTTGGTGCCGAATTGACCTTCGAGGGCCGAGCGTTCCGGACGCAGCATGGCACGGAATTTCAGGGAGTCGAGATAACGCAGACGGTCGTTGAAACTGCCTTGGCGACCGCCTTTGTCCTCCATCAATTCGATGGACCACTCTTTGCCGTCGCTGTCATCCTCCATGGCCTTGCGGTTGGGTACTGCGATACCCTTACCTGCAGCGATGTTGTTCAGAACGTTCTGGGCAATCTCGTAATTGTCACGCTCAGTGCCTGTTTTATCTTTGGACTTACCCAACGGGTAATGGATTACCGGCATTACGCCAGCGATCTTGTTGTCATACCGAGCCGCGCCTTCATTGGCTTGGTTCCACCATGACCATGGCTGACGGGCGTTTTCAAGACGGGGGCGACCGTAGTGGTTGTCACCTTCGCGGTCGTAGGTGAACAGTAACGATTTGTTCAGACCGAGTTCGACAGCTGATTGCTTGAAGCCCTGGAACTTCCCGTTTCTGTCGACATTGATCTCGGTCATGTCATGAAGCAGGGGCTTGAGGCGTTTGAGCACCAGCTTGCCTTCGCGGATTTCGAATACTTTTTCAAATCCTGCCCAGCCGTAGTCAAGGGACCTGAGCATGCCACGAATGATGTGACGGATCATTGGGTCCAGCATTTCCTCGATGAACAAGGCGCGGTCTTCTGGCGTGTCATCCTTCGACTGGATCGACCAGGTGTTACCGATTAACGGTGACATCACCACAGCACGGGCAAGGGCGATCGTTGGATCAGACAACATCTGACGATAGGTGTCATAGGTTCCCGCGGGGGCAGGGCTCAGGCCGGGGATCTGCATGAATGAGGTCAAGCCAACGGCACCGCTTTGAGCACCGGTCTGTTCACCGATTTCCGGTTTGTCTTTGAGATCGGGGGCGGGTTCAGCCATTGAGCTTCGCCTCCATATCTGCAACGCGCTGCTTCAGATCCTCGTTGTCTTTCCTGAGTTGGTCGTTGTCACGACGTGCATTGGTGACTGCAGAGGCGACTTTCCATGTGATGATCACTGCACCGGTGACGGCTGAGACAAGCAAACCAATTGGAACAAGGGAGTTTCGATCAACAATGGTGACTGATGCTGCAAGCGTACCGGTCAACACCAGGCCTAATGCAGTGCGTATGGCGAAGATTTCAAACACGGGCGTTCTCCGTCCGGGTGGTCAGGGGTCTGACTGGCGGTTGGACGAGAAATTGTTTGAAAGTGGCAGGGCGGCGTCAGATATAATGGCGACAAAGGAGATTGATATGAAAAACTTGGACATTTTCCTGCCATTAGTTAATGGGGGCTCACAACCTTTAGATTTCGAAGCGGGACATGAAATTATCGAGCATATGGTTGGTGATGATCTGCGGCCACCTGCAACTTGCTTAGTCATTCAAGCCATTGCTGATGATGGAACAATGGTATCAATCACAATACCTAATGATTCTTCTGGTGAGGTTGGTGTTCGTTTTGAAAAGCCTGATGAACAATAATCAAACATTTACCTTCCCTCCCGTCATTTGCACCTTCATCGGTCTGATGCGATGCACACGGTAACGTTCAGCGTCTGAGGCATGTGTCAATGTGAGATCGGTGTCTTTATCCGGTTTTCCATGCTCATTGGGCATGACCTCGCTTAAGTCGCGGATCAACTTCTGGCATCGCGGATGGATCAGCCAGTGAACATCCTCATCAATGTCATGCAGGGCGTCATTAACCTCCATGATTGAACCAATCAGGTCTGGTGCCTTCTTAGGAACACGCTTGAGAACCTGTACGCCAAGTGTGGCAAGGTGCTTTCGCATGACCTTGTATCCAGTGTCACTGGTGTATTCAGACTCCGAATTCCCGCTCGAATCGCCAAAGATGTGGATTTCTGGAAAAGCATTATGCTTGCAATGCTGCTTCCACCAACGGTCAGTGAAGTCCCGCATGATCTGGATCGTGTCCCATCGGTCACCGTACAGTTCATCAATGGTGGTGATCATGTCAGCCTGCTCATCGTACTGGCCAATGAGCGCGTGTTGTCCTGGGTTTTTGTTAAAGTCGATTGAGATATGCAGAGGCAGGTCGTAGTTGAGCGATACTTTATCACTTACATTCCGTATAGGACTGAAATTCTTGTACAGATTGCCATCGCTCAGGCCTTTGGGATCCTGCTGGAACACTGCTTCCCAGATCGCCTTGGACTTCTTTGAACTGATCAGCGATTCGTAGGATTTGAGGTGCGGACACAGCGGGGTGTTGACCATGCGTCTCATGGGGTCGCCTTTTTCAGCCAAGGCGGGTAGACGAATCAATTGCCAATCATCAGGGTGTTCATTGAGCAGGTATCCCGACAGATCATTGGGGTGCCAACGAGTATGCAGGACGATCATTGTGGTGTTTTCCTGCTTTCGTGTGTAGAACTCCGCGTCGAACCAGTTGCGAACCTTCTTGCGGACTTTGGTTGACCATGCGTCCTCCCAGCCTTTGTACGGATCGTCGATTAAGCCCACATCCATCGAGAAACCAGAGATGGCACCGCCGATCGTGGTGCTGTATAGGCCGCCTAAGCCGGTATGGGTGTACCAGCGGCCGACTGCTTTGCTGTCAGCCTTTAGGCGTGTGTTGAGCTCTGGGCGATTAACAAACTGGTCGCGCACAAAACCGGAATGCCCCATGATTAGGTCGCGTGAATACGATGTGCTGATAACTCGATTTTCCGGCCAATGCTCAAGAATCCACACGATCAGCCATCGACACAGAAACCAACTCTTACCGTGCTGCGGTGGCAGATTGATGATCAGACGGCCTTTTCCCTTGCGGATGGCCTTGGTCACGATGTTGGCGATGTACGCGATGTGTTCAAAGACCTGGTATTGCAATGCCGATGGATCATCGCGCGTGATCCATGCTGCAAACCAGTCAGGACGTGAGCAAGCGATTTCACGGGGGACGGAATGCCAGTCGATCTGTTGGAGGGCGGTGTCATTCACTGTCGTCCTCGTCTATTTGGCCGGTGGGCAGGTTCAATGCGACACCGAGTGCCTCAGCATGAGCGGCCAATTCTGGATCACCGGCGATCTGCGTGGCTTTCTCTGCATCGATCATCTGGGTTTGGATGGGCCTGCCGTCACGGCCGGAGTGTTCATGCTTGAGAGGGGCTTCGAGGCCCATGATTTTGTCGATGCGTTTTTGGGCACGGAGCTTGTTGAGCGTTGATTCACCGTCATTGGTTGTGATGGCCCGGTAGAAACTCAGGCTACGGGCAAGCATCGCCTTGCGGTCTTCGTCAGCTTCACGCATGAGTTCTTCACGTGCTGAGGCGATATCACGTTCAGTGGTGCGATAGCTGCAGCCAAACTCGTCACGGCAGACCTGCTTGATCTCACCTTTGGTATGTCCTTTGGTGAGCATGTCCAGAACACGGTTGATTCTCAGCTTTTTTTCCTGTTGTGTGGCCATCTTGCCATGTGATTGGCGGGTTGCGAGAGAAAATGGGGCGGTGAGGGGCTGAGAAAATAGTGTTAAAATCCATGGTAGGATTAATTCTGTTAACCCATCATTGTTGAAAGGAAATGTAATGATTAGAGTTATTTGCTTAGGTAATGAAATGTTCAGTGTTGTGCAGTATTCGAATGATGAGTGGGCAAGTCTTTCCGACTGGGACTTGACTGCTCATGAACAAAGCAACCAATACACTGAGTTGGGTAAGTACACAAGAGATGATCTGCAAACTTGTTTGTCTGATGCGGCAACTCAGCTTGTCAATTCACTTTATACAGTTGAAAAGAAATCTGATTTAAGACTTACAAGAATGGAAATGGAAGATTTTTTGAGACAATTGCTGGAGAAAATTGATTC
>JBICHS010000051.1:0-3727 GCA_043101135.1 Phycisphaeraceae bacterium JB051 | reverse complement strand
ACCAGGCTGGTGATGCCCTTGTCCGTCAGGTCCTTGAGGATCTTGGCGGCAGCTTCCTTGTTGACTTTCACTTCACGCTGGCTGGCGGACGTCTTGGTCCATTCGGCGAAACGGCACTTGGCCATCATCGCACCGGCAGCACTTTCCGGGAAGGTGTACGTCGGCACGTTGTACTTGCTACGCAGTTCGTTGGCACCTTCCTGCACTTCGCCAGCACCCATCAGACAGGCGACCACCGGCTTCTTGCAGAACTTGCGGGTTTCGCCAATTTCCTTGGCGATCTGAGTCGTGTTCGTCATCGTCTGCGGGGTCACAATGACCATAATCTGATCGACATTGTCGTCAGCGGCCACGGCGTCCAGAGCGGCACGGTAACGGTCGTGACGAGCGTCACCAATCACGTCAACCGGGTTCTTGAAGGAACCGGCTGCGGGCAACTGGAACTTCAGTGACTTGATGGTGTAGTCTTCGAACTTACACAGATCAAGACCGCTGGAAATGCAGGCGTCCGTCGCCATGATGCCAGGACCACCGGCATTGGTGACGATGGCAGTCTTGCGACCAGCCGGGAGAACGGGGTCACTGAAACAGGCAGCCACGTCAAAGAGCGTTTCCACGCTATCGACACGAATCACGCCAGCCTGTTCAAGCAATGCGTCATAGACTTCGTCAGAACCGGCCATCGAACCGGTATGCGATGCGGCGGCGGCGGCACCCTGACTGGTACGACCGGTCTTGATCATCAGGATCGGCTTGGGATTCGGGCCACGGGTGATCAGCTGAGCGGCATCGACGAACTTGCGACCGTCACTGATGGCTTCAACGTACATCAGAATGGCCAGTGTTTCTTCGTCTTTCCACAGGCTGAGCATCAGGTCCACTTCCGAGACGTCAGCTTTATTACCGAAGCTCACGAAACGGGAGAAGCCGATGCCACGGGTGCCTGCATAGTCAAGCAGAGCAGAGCACAGTGCACCAGACTGACTGATCAGGCCGATGTTCCCGCGTTCGGGGGTCAGCGGACCGAAGCTGGCGTTCATGCCGACTTCAGGATGCGTGTTGATGATCCCCAGACAGTTGGGGCCCAGGATGTTCAGGCCGTTTTCGTCTGCGTAGGCTTTGAGTGCTTTTTCACGTTCGACGCCTTCGCCACCGACTTCCTTGAAGCCTGCGGAGATGACCACAAAGTTTTTCACACCCTTGGCAACGCCCTGCTTGATGGTCGGCAAAACGTACGGGGCTGGAATGACAACGACGATCAGGTCAAGCTGATCGTCGTCGATTTGGTCCAGGGTTTGTACGCAGCGAATCCCAAACAGGGAGCGAGCTTTGGGGTTGACCGGGTAGATAACGCCTTGGTATCCGCCGTCGATCAGGTTTTCCATGATGGCGTAGCCGACTGAGCCTTCTCTGCGAGAGGCGCCGACGACTGCGATTCCCCGGGGGGCGAAGAGAGGTTCAAGATTACGGAAGGTAACTGAACCGTCAACAGCGTCCGCCGGACTTTCCGATTGATTGAGGGTAGCTGTCATAAACTCCATTCCTTTGCATGACAGGAGGAAAAAATGTGGCCTGCACACTGAGGATTACAATTATAAAAAGATCACTAGTTCGGATATGGTTGTCCGAATCAGGCCTTCTGTCAAATCAAAGGTATGAATTAGCCGTTTAGAGCAAACCTCAGACTCATCAGAGCAATCCGGGGACACCCTGCCCCAAATTCCAACCGGTGCTGACTTTTCAAGAGTTCCCCGGGCAATTATGATGTACGTTTTACCAGACGATGGCCAATATTGGACGTTCAAAAGATGCAAGCACCGGAAATTATCAACAAACTCACTGAAAAATTTGGCGACGCCATTGCTGAAAGTTTCCCCGAAGACCAACACCCGCGTGTGCATGTCGCACCGGAGAATTGGCGAAGCATTGCTGAATTTCTGTACAGCGATCCGGACATGGCTTTCGATTGGCTGGCCTGCATCTCAGCAGTGGACTACGTGGCAGATGACGAACTGGCAGCTGTCTACGAACTCCGCTCCACAAAGCACAACCACTGGTTCTGCGTCAAGGTCATCGTCAGCCGTGATGGCACCCCCACCGTCCCATCGGTCTGTGATCTGTGGCCTGCAGCCGATTGGCACGAACGCGAAGCCTACGACATGATGGGCATCGTCTTTGAAGGTCACCCCGACCTGCGACGTATCCTCCTGCCTGAAGACTGGGAAGGCTTTCCCCTTCGCAAAGACTACGTCTTCCCCAAACACTACCACGGCATCCCAGGCACGTACGAAACCGACTGGAAACAGCGTGCTGACTATCCGAACTAAACTGACTCGCTTATGACATCCAAAAGACTTGTTCTGACGTTGTGCACGATGTGTCTGTCACTAATGACCGGCTGTGCTCATTCTGATCTCGTTCACCAGACCTCCAGCATCGATGCTCTACTCCAAGGTGAGTACGGGCCGCTGATCTCGGTTGCTCAAATCAAAAAGCAAGGCGATACCGGCATCGGCACCTTCGAACATCTGGATGGTGAAATGCTCATGCTCGACGGCATCGTCTACCAGATCAAATCCGATGGCACGATTCACCAACGCGACAACGCAACGATGATCCCCTTTGCAACCGTCAAGTTCTTCAAAGCGGATCAATCGCTGTCGCTCTCAGACGATCTAACCTTTGCACAACTGACCCAAAAGCTCGATCAACACCTGCCCACGGAAAACTACTTCCATGCCTTTGTCATCCGTGGCAAATTCAAGTCCGTCAAAACACGCAGCGTCCCCAGACAGACACCGCCTTACCCGCCGCTGATTGAAGTCGTTAAACAACAGCCAACGTGGACATTTGAAAATGTCACAGGCACACTGGTCGGATTCAAATGCCCAAGCTTCTCCAAGGGACTTAACGTCCCGGGATATCACCTGCATTTTCTCCGTGATGATCACAGCGGCGGTGGTCACGTGCTCGACTTCACCACCGATGAGATTAACGTGCAGATCGACAGCTCCCGTCAGTGGCAAGTCACATTGCCTGACACGCAATTCTTCAAAGACATGAACTTGGCTAAAGACCGCAGCAAGGAATTACTCAAGGTCGAAAAAGACCGCTGAACGGATCACGCTTGTGGTTCCTGCCAACCCATTCGCAGCAGGTAGGGTTTGACGCCATTACGCACGCAACGATCCCCCTGCTGCTGCATCCATTTAACAAGACGTGTTCGCAAGTCGTTCAACACATCAGCGTATTGCGGCTCATCCACCAGGTTGGTCATTTCATGGGGGTCATCATGCAGGTCATAAAGCTGTTCCTTCATGCCGATGGTAAAACCGTATTTGTATTTGTCATGGCGTAAGGTTCGAAGCGTGATATTGACCGATTCCACGCCTTCAGATTGGATCACCAAATCTTCACGCCAATCATCACAGCCATCAATCAAATCAAAGATGGAGCGTCCGGGCAATTGATCCGCAGGATAATCCGCACCTGCTGCTGAAAGGATCGTCGGATACATGTCAACCAACGAAACGAGTTGATCATTACGTTCACCAGCATGCTCATCGCCGGGCAATCTCATAAACAATGGCACACGTTGAATCTCATCAAAATGGAAGATGCCTTTGTCCATTAGACCGCCATGACTGCCAAGCGTTTCACCGTGATCCGATGCAAAGCAGAGAATGGTGCTGTCCATGAGGCCGCGTGATTCCAAATGATCGACGAT
>JBICHS010000050.1:0-2609 GCA_043101135.1 Phycisphaeraceae bacterium JB051 | reverse complement strand
CCAAGCAGGCTCATGCGCACGTCTTTCATCAGCGGGTAACGCAGACGGCTTGCCAGATCACGGATAGTCTGAGCAACCTGCACTTCGCTATCCGCATAGACGCAAAAGCCCTTGTTGCGGTACGCCAGGAACTCAAGCAGTGAACGGTTCTGACGGTTGGTCACACCGACGCAGTAGATGCTTGCAACCTGATCGTTGTCACGGGTGATGAGGTTGATCAGTTCACGTGTATCCATCACGCCCCGCGTCGGCCGGCCGTCGGAGATCATCACCAGGTTGTAGACACGGGCGACAGCAAGGTCGCGCACCAACAGGCGGGACAGCGCGTGGTTCACGTCGGTCATGCCTTCGGAGTTACGGTCCTGCAGGAATTGACGGGCCTTGGCAATGTTTTCGTCAGTGGCTTCCTGAATCTGATTGGGGCTGAAAATCACGGGCGATTCAGAGAAGAACACGATATTGAATCGGTCTTCCTTATTCAGTGATGCCAGTGAGTCACGCACACCACGGACGATCTGATCCACCCATGTCTGAGGCACGGAGCCTGAGATATCGATCATGTAGACGACATCCTTGGGCATGGTGGGTAGACGCTTAAGGGATTTACGCGGGACAATCTCAACTTTGAAATAACCACGCCCATCGTCGGTAAACTCAGGCTTGCGGCCGAACCAGCCGGTGTTGGTCTGCTGCGGGGCGACATAGCGGGTGATGTAGTAGTCAAAGTCGTGGTCGAGTTTTTCAGGGATGGTCACCTTGGCGCCCTGCTCCATGGCCAACTCGGTGAAGTCGACTTCAGGCATTTTCAGCGGGGCCTCGACGATGGCATTGTCGACGGTCACATCATGGGTTTCCTCAATCACAGGCGGCGCAAGCTTGCGTGGCTGGGGGTTCATGCCTGCGACGAGGCCGCTGCCAAGCAGTGCGTTCTGGGCGCTGCCACTGGCAAAGGCAATGCCGCCTTCACCTGAGCCTGAACCTTCGCCGTCACCTTCATCACCGGTCCCCGTGCCGGGCGTGAATTTGATGTCCAATGGGATCTGCACGTTCTGTGAAGACTTGACCGAACTGGGCAAATCAACTTCAGGGAAGCCCTGTGCGAGCTTGCCTTCATCAAGATTGTCCGCAGGCTTTTCGTCCGTCACATTGCTCAGTTCCACCTCATCCGTCACGGCCTGAGATTGGGCGGGCTGCGGCGGGGCGTTATCCAAGAGCGCTTCAGACATGGCAACGAGGGTGTCCTCATTGACCGTCTGATCCAATGGCTCGGTGGGTTCATCCGGCTTGGTCGCATCAACCTGCTCTTCAGGAACCGGCTCGACGATCGTGTCCATCTCCGGTGCACGTTCGACGACGATCAACTCACGTTCCTTACCCAGCAGGTTCGGGTCCATGTGCACAAACGAGGAGTCCGCGTACTTAAGCAGTAGACCACCATGCGCAATGACACTGGCCACCAACGCGATCGCGAAGATCAACGCGGCATGCTCAGCCCAGACGAAATGCTTGGGCATGTTCAAGGCTGATGAAACAGCCGTGCGCGGGTCGGTGTCCTGTAAATTGTTTGGGCTTCCGGGGGTTCCGGGGGTTCCGGGGGTGGGCATTATTGAACTCCTCCCAGGACTTTGAGCTGATTGTCGATTCGGGTCAGCAGACGTGGGTCGACATTTTCCTGCTCACGGATCTTCTTAAACAGACTCGTTGCAGCGATCTTCTGATCCTTGAGCATCGACAGCCGTGCGGTGGCATAAGTACCAAAGACACTGTCAGGGTAGGCATCAACCATTTCCTGAAGCGTCGCTTTGGCTTCGTCGACTTTTTCCATTTCAATCGCAAGCTCAGCCAACTGAATATTGGCAAGCTCGGGCAGCGGGGAAACTTCCGGGAAGCTGTAAAGCAAAACCAATCGCTTAAAGCTCATCGTCGCTGCTTCGCGTTCGGCGGTCGCACCGGCTGCATCACTCTCACGCAGGCGAACCTGAACCAACTGCCGGTGAAGCTCACCACTTTCATAGAGCGCCTGACAGGCAATGGCAGTCTGCTCCGCTGCAATCAAGGACTGGTATTCATCCAACGCCATTTGATGCTGCCCTGCCATGGCAAGGGTCTTGGCCAACTGGATACGCGCTTCGTAACCGTGCCCCACACTCATGGCAACGACTTCACGGAAGGCATCAATCGCCTGATCCAATTTGTTCTGAGCCCGCAGTGACTGGGCACCGAGCATCAAAGCCTTGGACAGTTCACTGCGGGAAGCAGTGAGATTGCCATCAAGAATCGGCTTGAGATATTTCATCGCCAATTCCGGCTGATTGCGCTTGGTGCAGTATTCACCGATCCAGATCAGCTCACGAATGTTCAGGCCGGTGATCCCGACGAGTTTTTCAAGTTCGACCAAGGTTGCTGCAGCCTGATCGTCCTGCTTGTCCTGCCGCTGGAGCAGTGATGCAAAACGCAGAGCATTGACTTTCAAAGGCTTTGCCAACGTCTGAGCCGCTGCCGCTTCCTTGAAGTCCGCCAAGGCCAGGTCGGTCTTCTTGATGGTGAGATTCAACAGGCCGCGATAGTAAATGCTGTCCGCGCGGTAGTGATAGATCGGAAGAGCGTCG
>JBICHS010000049.1:0-16361 GCA_043101135.1 Phycisphaeraceae bacterium JB051 | reverse complement strand
GTGTGCTCAAACCCGGTGGTCGGTTGATCGTTCTTGAATTCTCACTGCCCCGAAACAAGCTGCTGCTAGCTGGTTACAACTTCTACTTCCACCACATCATGCCCCGCACCGCCACGTGGATCGCCCGGGATAAAAGCGGTGCCTACAAGTATCTGCCCCAAAGCGTCAACACGTTCATCGGCAGAGAACAAATGCGCGAGATGTTCGACGGATGCGGCTTTACCGACTTCACTCAGAAGGTGCTGACCTGTGGCATTGCGTTGGTCTATCGCGGCGTGAAGACGGTTTGAGTTTGTCTTATTTTCTAGGCATTTTTTACCGCCAAGACGCCAAGAACGCCAAGGTCGGAGAGAATAAAACAAGGCATTTTTTAACCACAGAGCACACAGAGAGCTCAGAGGTAAGACATTTAAAAGCAGAATCTGATTATGCTTCATATCTCTGTGCTCTTAGTGTGCTTTGTGGTTAAATGTCTTTTCTCTGCCTTGAAAACTCTGAGTCCTCTGCGCCTCTGCGGTAAAAAATGCCTTGAAAACAAATCACGGATTAGGCACATCGTCCTGCGAGCCACCGTTACCGACGTGGTCGCCATTCTGGACCAGTTGGTCAAGCAGGACCGGGAAGCTGCCTGCACCGGGGAAGTCTGACTCATCGACGGAGAAGACATTCTTTTCAGCATTGTTGGAAAAGCGCACGACACGGCCGTCCATGAACATCAAGTTGGAAGCTTTGTTGCTGTGATTGGTTCGCGTACCGCTGGGGATCGATGGGAAAACGGATTGGCGGTCCATCGCCAGCACTGCGGGTTTTTGGCCAAGGCTGTTGGTGGTCTGCGAGGCCAGTCGGGTATCGCCGTTGATCTCATCGAGTTGTCGGTAGAAGTAGGAACCGTAGGAGTCGGTGCCGGTGCCGATGTTGTTCAATTCGGTATCGGTGTCGGTGATGTCATCATCGTCAGGGCAGAAGAAAGCCTGTTTGTTTTCCAGGTATCCGTGGTGGAGGACGCCCATGCCGGTGTAGTTGCGGGTTGCACCTGCGGTACCGCCATCACCGATCCACAGTTGGTTGTCCATGGAGTTGTAGTATTTGTTGCCGGTGATGATGTGATGATCCGCATCGGGGCCGACGGGGATTTGCCCTTTGAAGTCCGAGCCATAAGCGAAGATCGCAACACCGACCTGTTTGAGCCGCATGCCACAGACCACGAGTTTAGCCGTATGCCGTGCACTGGAGAGTGCGGGGAGGAGAATGCCGATGAGTAAGGCAATGATGCTGATAACCACCAGCAGTTCAATGAGCGTAAAGGCGCGTGAACGAAAGAACATAGGATCGACTCCCAGATACAACACAAGTACAACGTGCTAGTGTACCACGGTTGATTGTCAGATGGTCAAAATCATGGCTTAAGTTCGGTCGCGCGCATGGGCCAAGTCATTGGCTGAAGTTTGGGCGGGTAGGTTTGATCTGTTACCTCACAGAGCTTTTTGATATTGAACTGAGCGTCTTTGACCGCATCTGTTTCACGCTCATTGTAAAAACAGGTGGCATTGAAAAACGCGTGAAGCGCCTTGTCATACTGCTGCGTCCGAGCGTAGAGCAGGCCAAGTTCATTCCAACTGCGGGCTCCGGAAGATTCCTTTAAACCTGTCTCACCAATTTGCAGATAGACCGCTTGTTCTAACCAGTGGATCGCCCTGTCGGTTTGGCCTTGATCGAGTCGAATGTAGGCCAACTGCTGCTTTGGCAGGCTGTATATCGGTGCGAGTTTGATGGCAGCAATGAAGCATTGCTCCGCCATTTCGATTTCATTCACTTGGCGATAGGCAATGCCGAGCTTGCAGTGATACGCGGGCGACTTAGGGAGTTGCTCGAGAAGTTGCTTGAGGTCTGTAATGGCTTGCTGAGCTTGGCCCATCTCGATGAGCGCGGTCGCCCGGTCATAACGTGCTACCGCATCGTCAGGCCACTGGGTAATGATCCGATCGTAGGTTTGGACAGCTTTTTCAAACTGTTGATCCTGGTAATACCACGCAGCCATGTTCCGCATCGCACGTTGGTTATCCGGGAATTTTGCAGCATTGTCTTCGTAGAGTTTGATCTGTGATTGGTAGGCATGAGCATGCTGCCAGGTGAGGAGCGCAAACACCAACGTCACAGTTGCAAGTACCGGTTTGATCATCACGCGGAAGCTGGCTTGTGTCATCAGCCAACGCAGACTCCACGCAAGCATCACCATCACGCCAAGCAGCGGTAAATACATCCTGCGTAGTGCAGCGATCTCCGTGGTGATCGGCACGAAGCTGGATGTCGGGGCAAGGATCACAAAGAACCATGCAGCCCAAAAACCCATGCGATGTCGCTTAACAAACAACCAACCAGTGAGAACCAGCAAGCTGAGAATGGTTAAGCCGAACGGCAAAATATCGCTGACACTGATTGCCTGCGCGAAGTATGGATCAATCGCCAAACGTGTCGGCCAGACACATTGAAGCAGGTAATAACAGAGCACGCGGGATTGGGTGAGCAGATACGTCCAGTTGTCCCAGCCATGGATATTGCCCGTGCTTTGCGAGCGTGGGTAAGCGAGCATTAACGCAGCAGTGATGATGCATGTGCCAAACAAGGCCGCATAAAATCCGGGTCGCTTTTTGAGGGTTAGTAACGGGTAACGCCCCTTGCCAATACTCATCGCAAGGACCACCAACAATGGTGTGACCAGCATCAATTCCTTGGCCAACATCCCGATAGCACAAAGAATCACTGCGGGTAACCAACGCTTTGCCAGGGCACAATTCAACGTAGCGAGCATGAAGAAACTCACCAGCAATTCGCTTTGCTGCGAGATGTACAAGACCGCATCGGTTTGGATGGGATGCAAGGCCCATATCGCGGTGACAAGCCAGTTGAAGATGGCATGCTTTGGCCCCATCAGTCGACGAAGCAACAAGTAAACCGGCAGCACATTGGCCAGATGCAAAAACAAACTCACCGCGTGGAACGGCCACATCACCAGTTCATACACCGTGTGATTGGCAGCGACCTCGACAGGATTCTGAAAATTCAACAGGTAGCACTCAGTGACGAATAACGCTTTGAGCAAGGGGCGACCATGCGGGACGGTGTCATTGACCACCTGTTGATTAAGCAGCGTATCCCAATAGCCATTTTCATCAAGACCGTGAAGATTGAATCGAAAATGTGAGGCCCATTGCGTGTCATCAAACACGAACGGCCCACGCATCCCCGGCCAATAGGTGATGACGCAAAGCACGGCAAGCAGGAGATAGATACACGCAGATTGTTTGGCTGATAGCTCTCTCATCGTGATTACAGAATAACAGAGATTAGAGCAGTTCAAATCATTAATCTCCACTTTCCGTCACTCCCGCGAAGGCGGGAGTCCAGTGAGAACTGCAAGCGTCAACAGAATGCCACTGGATTCCCGCCTGCGCGGGAATGACGAAATCGAATATGACATGGCGATGAATTGTTGTAACTGCTCTAATCACGTATAAAAAACGAGCATCGGCTTAATAGGCCGATGCTCGAAGGTGTGCTGTAGGAATGTGTGAACCGTCAGATTCGTCTTTGACTCATCTGGCGGCTTGTGTTGTTGATGTCAATCGCTTGCATTAATCGTCATCGTCATCATCGTGTGGGTCAATGTCGTTTTGGGTGTGCAGGTGTTCACTGCTACCGGGCGTTGAGAGCACTTTGTAAATGCACCACCCCAGCAAGGTGGACATGCCTCCGACGGAAAGGCTCATGATGATCCAGCCACCGATATTCATTGTGACACCTTGCCTTTCTCCAATTTGTTCCAGCGTTTGGTTGCAGAGGCAATCAACAACAGGAAGAACACCAGCATAATGGCAATGAAGCCCAACGCCAGTCCTTCGACATGGCCGATGTTTTCGATACGTTTGGGCAACGCCTTGAAAATCCAGACCGCAAAGATGATCAACAGGAACAAGGGGCTGACATATTTGACGATGAACTTGAAAGACTTGTGGACTTTGATTTCAGCACCGGTCATCAGTTCTTCGTAGCCCTTGTCCACACCCAGAACCCAGCCGAAGATGATCACCTGCACGGTTGCAAGGACATAGATGCAGAACGTGGCAACCCAGAAATCGATGGCATCGAGAGCAGCCAGATTTTCGGAGAAGTAAACCACGAACATGGAACCGACGAAAGTCACGAAGCCAAGGATCGTCACTGACATTTTACGGTTGATGGCAAGACCTTCTTCCAGAAACGCGATCGCTGGTTGGAGCATGGACAGTGAGCTGGTCACCGCTGCTAGAAACAGCAGGAAGAAGAACAGGAACCCGAAGAACTGCCCGCCAGGCATTTGAGCAAAGACCTGGGGCAGGACCATAAACCCGAGCTGGAAGGCTGAGTCAAGTGTCTTCTCATCAAGTACACCCAGGAAGACAAACGCTGCTGGGATCAGAATCATCCCGCCCAACGCCACTTCGCAGAAGCCGTTACCCGCTGCTGCCGTAAGTGAACTTAACGCGACGTCATCGTCTTTCTTGAGATAACTGGAATAGGTAATGATCACGCCAAAGCCCACGGACAGGGAGAAGAAAATCTGCCCCGCCGCAGCTAACCAGATTTCAGGGTCCGACAAGGTGGTCAGCAGGCTTTTCTTTTCAGGCGTTGCACCCGGGACAGCATCGGTGGCGATGGCTGCCGCTTCACTTGCCGCTTCGGTTGCTTCAGCGGGTAATGCCTCAGGCATCACGATCCCGCCGGGGTTCCACATGTAGCCCAGACCGTTGATGACATTTTGATGTTCGTTCACGGGATTCGGTGCCAGCGTCAGCACACGAATGAGCACGATCACCGCACAGATCACCAAGGCAGGCATAGCCCATTTGCAGAACCACTCAATCCCGGCACTGAGGCCGCGATAGATCAGTACAAAGTTGAGGACAAAGCAGATGAGCAGGTGGACCAATGACGAGCCAAAGAAGTTGTGGAACAGCGAACCGTTTTCTTTGATGCCAACGAAGTCCAGAACATAGGTCCCGGTGGTGACCTTCGTATCCGTCGCGGTCCCCAGCAAGGCCGGATCACCGATGAGATACTTCCAGGCAAAGCCCAGGCACCAGGCTTCGATGAAGACATAGAACATGTAAATCATCACCGGCACGAGCAGGCCCAGAACGCCCATGTACGCAGCAGGTCGACTGCGGTTACAGATTGCAAAATAGCATCCGGGGGTGGAGTTGTATCCATACTTGCCGCCGTAGCGTCCCATGGACCATTCAACCCATGCGATGGGCAGGCCCAAAACCAGGAATGCCACGGCATAGGGGATCATGAACGCCCCGCCCTCAAATTGTGCTGCCAACCCGGGGAATCGTAGAAAGTTGCCCAGTCCCACCGCACTACCGGTCACAGCAAGGATAACCCCCAGGCGTGTTCCCCACGATTCGCCTGATCCATTTGGTTGATTCATCAGTCTTGCGTCCTCCAAAGACGTGTTTTTCCGTGCATGCACAACTTAGCGGCAAAGCTTGGAAAATACCAGCGATAACCGGTAAAGAGTCACGGGTCTGATATGCGATAAAGGCTGGCATCCAAACAAGCCTTGCATCAAATCCGCTTTCCGACACAAAACCGTCGGGACTGATACGCTTTTGCCATTGCATCCACCCTCACCGCAGGTATCATAAACAACTCATGCAGCAGCGGACCCAATCATCCAATGTCTTCGGACGTCAGGCACAACGTGCCAAGGGTATGGTTCGCACTAATCGCCCCAGCCCACCAA
The DNA here is from genome assembly GCA_043101135.1 of Phycisphaeraceae bacterium JB051. GTDB lineage: Bacteria > Planctomycetota > Phycisphaerae > Phycisphaerales > Phycisphaeraceae > UBA7800. The sequence continues at coordinate 10,576 of JBICHS010000049.1, read as the reverse complement.
GCTGCTGAACTTAATCTCCGAGCATCATCTTGATTTGCCGAGCATGACCTGTCTGTCGTGCTTTTGCCTTCAATAACAAACACTAACGATTCGAAGACTCGCGCCACGACTCTCAAAGGAGCAAACACACATGGCCAAATCGTCCACAACCCCCACCGTCCTGCTGCTCGCCAACGGCGACCTGCGCGTCTCAGCCAACCAGGTCTGCTGGGATGCACAGAATGAAATGGAACAAACCTTGATCAAAGCCGTCAAGGGCATGGGCTACAAAATCAAGCGTGCCCATCCGTACAAGAAAGACGTCAAGCACGGCTTCATCCAATCACAAAAAGAAGGCATGGCCGTCTTCTCCAAGATTGATCCCACCGCACCCATCATCATTGCCGAAGCCGTCTGGCAGTATTCGCATCATATGCTTCACGGCCTGCTCACCCACAAAGGCCCGATCCTCACCGTCGCCAACTGGTCAGGTACATGGCCCGGCCTCGTCGGCATGCTTAACCTCAACGGCTCGATGACCAAAGCAGGCATCAAGTACTCCACGCTGTGGTCTGACGACTTCACCGACAAGTACTTCCTCTCCCGCCTTGAAAAATGGCTCAAGACCGGCAAGTGCACCCATCCCACCAAGCACGTCAAGAAATTCAAAGACGTCAAGGTCCCCGCTGCCGTTCGCAAAACCGGCGAGAAGCTCGCTGCTGAGTTGATTAAAGATAAGGCCATCCTCGGTGTCTTCGATGAAGGCTGCATGGGTATGTTCAATGCCATCATCCCTGACCACCTGCTTAACCCCACCGGCGTCTTCAAGGAACGCTTAAGCCAATCTGCCCTGTACTACGAGTCCACCCAGGTCTCCGATAAGGAAGCCAAGGAAGTCTACGACTGGTACATCAAGAAAGGCATGACCTTCCACCTTGGCAAGAATGAAGAAACCGATCTGACCAAGAACCAGATTCTTCAGCAGTGCAAAATGTACATCGCTGCAGTACGCATCGCTGACGACTTTGGTTGTCACACCATCGGCATCCAATATCAGCAAGGCCTCAAGGACCTGCTGCCAGCATCCGACCTCGTCGAAGGCACGCTCAACAATGCTGACCGTCCCCCGGTGAAAAGCCGTGATGGCAAGCGCGTCCTGTACAAGGGGCAGCCCATCCCGCACTTCAACGAAGTCGACGAATGTGCTGGTCTTGACGGCCTGATGACCTACCGCGTCCACAAAGAAATGAAGCAGCCTGTCGAAAACACCCTGCATGACCTTCGCTGGGGTGACTGGGATCAGTCCGGCACCACCGAAGAATACGTGTGGGTGTTCCTGATCTCCGGCAGCGCCCCGCCAGCTCACCACATCGGTGGCTGGAAAGGCTCCGACGGTCTGCGTCAGCCGGGCATGTACTTCCGCCTGGGGGGCTCAACCCTTCGTGGTATCGCCAAGACCGGCGAACTGGTCTGGTCCCGTGTATGGGTCGATGGCTCCAAGCCCGGTGGCAAGCTCTGCATGGACCTTGGCCGCGGCGAAGTCATCAAGCTGCCCAAGGAAGAAACCCAGCGTCGCTGGGACGAAACCACCGTCCAGTGGCCGATCATGCATGCCGTGACCTACGGCGTAACCCGCGAACAAATGATGGCTCAGCACAAGAGTAACCACATCCAATGCGTCTATGCCAAGGACACCAAGAGCGCCGACCAAGCCATGCTCGCCAAAGCCGCCATGGCGCAGGCCATGGGCATGGAAGTGAACATCTGTGGCACCAAGAAAGACGGCAAAGCCTGGTAAACCCAGACTGACCGACAATTGAAAAACTGAATAAACTCAAACGCGGAGATGTGTCACCAGACATGTCTCCGCGTTTTTTTATCTATTTTCAAGGCATTTTTAACCGACAAGACGCCAAGAACGCAGAGTGAAGAGAGCAATGCAAAGAATTAATCTCCCCCCTCCGTCACTCCCGCGAAGGCAGGAGTCCAGTGGAATTTGCAAGTTTCTACTGCATGCCACTGGATTCGGGCCTGCGCGGGAATGACGAAATCAGAGACTGTATGGAGAATAATGATTTGAACTGCTCTAAAAATCAGACTCTGTGATCTCTGTGTTCTCTGTGGTTAATTGCCTTGATTTTTTCTCTTCCGACCTCTGCGTTCTCTGCGACTCTGCGACTCTGCGGTAAAAATGTCTTGAAGAAAAGCTCAAAACGGCTGGACGCGTTTGCGGCTGGTCATCCATTCGTTGCGGGTGTCGATGACATGCTGATACACCGCAGCGTCTTCCTGACTGAAGCAGCAGAAGGTCACCTGCTGGGGGAAGGGATATTGCGTGAGAAAATTGTAGACATGACCAAAGGCGATCTTTGCGGCACGCGCTTTGGGGAAACCGTAAACACCGGTGCTGATGGCAGGAAATGCCAAGGTCTTGATTTCGTGCTCCAATGCCAACGTCAAGGTTTGGTGATAGCAGGAAGCGAGCAAAACGTCTTCATGGGTGTTGGACAAGCTCGCGGATTCATCGCCATGCCAAACCGGGCCAACGGTGTGAATGATGTGCTTGATGCCGGTCTTTTCCAGATCAAATGAGGGCGTGATTTTTGCAAGACCCGTTGGGCATCCCCCCATTGCCCGAGTGTGTTCAAGCAGACGCGGGCCGGCAGCACGGTGAATCGCGCCATCGACTCCCCCACCACCAAGGAGCGATTCGTTGGCAGCGTTGACGATGGCATCAACCTCAAGCTGCGTGATGTCGCCAACGAAAATGTGGATTCGATTCAGTAACTCAATCATGACAGTCCCGTATCAGGTTGACGCATGGCCACTGGCGGATCGAGAATTTCCTTGAGAATGATCGCTTTGCGAAGTGCTTTGCGATCGAGCTTCATATCCCCCATGATCACCGAAGCACCACGTGGCTTGGCCTGATCAACTTGAACGTCATCAACATGACGGTGAATGATTTCCAGATCACCATGTTTTTCATGAGAGACCTGTTTGACCCCACTGCCCAGCGATGCGGCTTTCTGGCGGAGTCGTTCTTCACGGCGTTTGAGGTCGGCTTCGCGTTGTTTGAGAAGCTGCTCTTCACGCTGACGGACACGTGAAATTTCGCGTTGCTCGGTGCGTTGACGTGTGGGCTGGGGACGCTGCTGCTCAACGGGACGACGCGTGGGTTCCTGACGTTGAGGTTGCGGCTCGGGGCGTGAGGGTGGCGCCTGGCGACCTTGCTTCTGCTGCATCTGACGCAAGGCTTCGGCACGGCGTTCGTAAAGCGTCTTGGCCTGCTGGCGTTCGCCGGCCTGTTGCATGGTGATGTTGGTGGGTGGCGTTGCTGTTGATTGCTGTTGATGCTGCGAAGCAAGACGTTGCAACTCCGCACGGCGCTTGGCGGCCAACTGTTCCAGACGTTCAGCACGAGATTGTCCGGAGGTGTCACCTGTGGATGTAGGTGAGGATGCGCCTGTTTCCTGATTTGTCTTGTTGATCCCCTTGGCAAGCAGATTGCCAATAAAAATCACCAGCGCGATAGAGACGCCGATCACTTCAGGCCAACCTGCTGCCAGTGTCAGTGGTAACATGCGTCACCTCCGGTGCGAGAAATAAAGTCCAACGTTATTGTACAACAGGACGCGATAAAAGGATCGGCCTTGGGGAAAAGTCGTGCTCCAACCTTTGAAACGCCATGCGATACACCGGCCCCAGGACGTCAGGCGTCATCACGCTTTGCCAATCCCCTGTTGCAACAAACTGTCCCTGATCCATCAGCCAGACTTCGTCAGCGTACTGCATCGCCAGGTTCAGATCATGAAGCACCACCACGATCGCCAAGCCCTGCTGAGCCAGTTTCTGGAGTTGGAGCATCATTTGATGAGACCGTGACAAATCCATCGCACTGACCGGTTCGTCGAGCAACATGGCCAACGTCTTTGGGCCGACCTGCGCCATGGCTCGCGCGAGGAGAACCCGCTGTTGTTGCCCTGCTGAGAGATGGGTAAACGGGCGATGCCGGATCGGCAACACATCGGTCGCTGTCATCACCTGCTGGACGTGTTGCGGGTCAGCCCCCAGTGATAACCGCCCCATATTCACGACATGTTCGACATCAAACCCAAAGCTGCTTGCCGATTGCTGCGGGACAAAACTCAATAGCCGAGCACGCTGACGGGCATCAAGCTGTGAATTATCAAACTCGCCCAGGTGAATCTCCCCCTGCTGCGGCGAAAGAATCCCGAGCATGAGTTTGAGCAAAGTTGTCTTACCCGTGGCATTAGGGCCAAGCAGGACATGAATCTTTCCCGGGTGCACCAGCACGTTGATCCCATTGAGCACCGGCAAGGAATTCTCATAAGCGAAACTCAAATCCTTCACCGCCATGACCACCGATTGTGCTTGAGATGTTGTCATGTTGAATTCCAGTTCGCAGCCAATAAGCCTTTTACGGTAACTATTTTATTATTCTACAGTTCGAACCCCGTATGCCAAGACTGAACCCCTGCAACAGGGATGCAAAAATCAGTCCTTGGCGTCAAACTGAGTGTGTAATCTATATAGATGGTCGTTGAATATAGCAGGAAAAATACGCCAAAATGAAGGGTTGGAGTTGCCAGAATTTTAAAATTTAGTACAGTTTGCGACCCGAGATTTCGGGAATAGCGCAAAAAAACTGTTCTAAGCGCCGTTTTTACAGGCGGCTTGCACTTGACAAACGCACGCCTGACAGTAAACTTGGCGATTCGACCTTAGTCGCCCTGATAAGAGGCAATACAACGATGAACCGACAGACGTATTTAGCGAAAAATGATGAAGTGAAGCAGGACTGGTATCACGTCGATGCCACCGACCTTGTGATGGGTCGTTTGTCCGCTAAGCTGGCTACCATTCTCATGGGCAAGCACAAGCCGCAGTACACCCCGCACACCGACACCGGTGACTTCGTGGTGGTGACCAACGCAAGCAAGCTCAAGATCACCGGTGATAAGGGCGACAGCAAGTTCTTCCGCCGCTTCTCCGGTTACCCCAGTGGTCAGACGCTCCGCAGCTACAACTGGATGCTGGAAAACCAGCCCGACGTGCTGCTTGAACGCTCTGTTCGTCGCATGCTGCCCAAGAACAAGCTTGGCCAGAAGATGCTCAAGAAGCTCAAGGTGTACGCAGGTGAAGCTCACCCGCATTCGGCACAGGCTCCCAAGGCCCTGAGCGTGTGATCGTTTTAAACTGATTTTCAAACCAGGCTGATTTGCCAAGGAAATATGCAGATGTCTGAAGAACAGACCACTCCCGTCACTGAAGAAGTCCAAGAGGCCCCGGCCCCGATCGAATCCATCTCCAAGCCCCAGAAGTTTGGTTACTGGTGGGGAACCGGTCGTCGTAAAGCTGCCATCGCTCGCGTGCGTATCCGTCCGGGCTCTGGCAAGATCCAGATCAACAAGCGTGACGTGGACGTGTACTTCACCGAACTGCAAGACCAGAAGGACGTCACCGCCCCGCTGGAAGCAACCAAGACCGACGAAAAGATTGATGTCTTCGTCAACGTCAAGGGCGGCGGCATCACCGGTCAAGCCGGTGCCATCAAGATGGGTCTGGCTCGTGCCCTTAAGGATTACGATTCAGCTCTGGAACCCGTTCTTCGCGAACACAACTTCCTCTCACGTGACTCCCGTAAGGTCGAACGTAAGAAATACGGTCAGCCCGGTGCACGTAAGCGCTTCCAATTCTCCAAGCGTTAACCACCCCCAAGTGCCCTGGGCACACCGGATGGTTTCTTGGAAAATTCGGAACCAAAACGAATATCAAAACGAGTCGCTCAATTGGGCGACTCGTTTTTTTATGTGCATGTCATTTTGAGCAATTCACTTCACGATTCGCATGTGGTAACACAGCATCGTCATTCCCGCGCAGGCGGGAATCCAGTGGCATACAGTTGACGCTTGCAAGTTCCACTGGACACCCGCCTGCGCGAGTGTGACGGATATAGCGTTAACAGCAATACCTACCAGTCCGTACGACTTGTGTCTACGACACAACAGCATCACGCAGTGATGCAGCTATTGTGCTGTTTGTGTGATGAACATCGCGTTCGTGACACGGATCGATGTGTGCGTGTCGATGCTGTCATTGAGAAAAATGTGTGACAGCTGATGCATCTTGCAACTCATAATAGCTGCGACACTGCGTGTCGCAGATTCACAGCAACAATTCACGCCCCAGTCTGTCGAATATGCCAACACACGCCTGCAGGGTCCACAATGTGCATTTCACGGCCCCAGGGGTAATCCGTCGGCTCCTTGATGCGGACGCCCGGGAATTGACTGGGTAAGTCCATTGCAACAAGCTCCGCGTGGTAACCTTCAAGATCATCGAGCTCGATGGTGAGCATCAGGTTTTCCTGCAACGCCTTGTTCTCGTATTTCTGCAACATGAAGTAAGCATCGCCCCACTTCAATCCTGCGACATCGCCTGCGTTCCAGGCCGTCTCAAAGCCCAGAGCATTAAAGAATCGAATCGCCAGTTCAAAATCGGCACCCGAAGGGACAAACGGATACAGCGCGGTAGCAGTTGTTTTCATGAGGTGCTCCTTGTGATGTTTTACATGTTCAAGTCGATTGTATCCATAAAAAAACAGGAGACCGTGAACCGATCTCCTGTCTTTGGTTTACTTAATTTAATTTGAGCACCAGATGTCAATCTGGTGCAAGCGTTGTGTCACCCGCCTGTCCTGCACCGCATTGACATGCTCTGCTCAGCGAATCAACGCGAGGAGCTACATCAACTTCCGGGGACAGCTTCCGGGGGCAACTTCCAGGGGCCGGGGGTTACTTCGGGTTGTAGCCGCCGGGGTGATCCTTGAACCATTTCCATGCGGTCGCCACGATGTCATCGAGGTTGGTGTACTTGGGCTCCCAACCGGTGGCTTCGCGGAGTTTGGTGGCGTTGGCGTAGAGTTCTGCGGGGTCACCTGCACGACGTTCGCCGTATTCCACGGGGATGTCCGCGCCGGTGACGCGTTTACAGGAATCGATAATCTGCTTGACGGAGTAACCGTTGCCGATCCCCAGGTTAAAGAAGTTCTGCTGACCATCTTCGAGTTTGGCCATGCAGAGCATGTGTGCGGAGATGAGGTCTTCAACGTGAATGTAATCACGAATGCAGGTGCCATCTTCGGTCGGGTAGTCGGTGCCGAACACGGTGACCTTTTCGTTGATACCCAGCACGGTGTTGAGCACGACAGGGATGATGTGGGTTTCCGGATCGTGATCTTCACCAATCGAGCCATCCGCCGCACAGCCGCAGACGTTGAAGTAACGCAACGCGGTGAAGGCAAACTTGGGATTGGACGCGATGTAATCCTTGAGGATGTGTTCGACGAGCAGTTTACTACGGCCGTAGGGGTTGATCGGGTCCTGGCCCATGGTTTCGACGATCGGCATGGATTCAGGCTGACCATACGTCGCACAGGTCGAGCTGAACACCAGGCGATTCACACCCGCGTTTTTCATCGCGATGAGCAAGCTGGTCGTGCCCCACGTGTTGTTGTCGTAGTACATCAAGGGATCACCCACGGACTCACCGACAAAGGCATGAGCCGCGAAGTGGTAGACCGCTTCGATGTTATGTTTTTCCAGAACTTCCTGAACTGCTGCGGTGTCGCGCAGATCGATTTTTTCAAACGGGACATCCGTGGGAACCGCTTCAATGTGGCCACGGAAAAGGTTGTCCAGGACGACGACATAGTCGCCATTTTCTTTGAGTTGTTTGACGCAGTGCGAGCCGATGTAGCCAGCACCGCCGGTGACGAGTACGTTCATATCAATGCATCCACTTCAAAAGAGCAAAACCGCCGATTAACAATAGAGTGAAGATGATACACAAAATATTGAAGTAGCGGTCGATGAAAGGGCCGGCTTTGGGGCCAATGAGCCAAAAAAGTCCAGCCACGAAGAAAAACCGCCCCGCCCTGCCGATGATGCAGGCAAGGGTGAAGATCAGCAGATTCATCTTCGCAAAGCCTGCTGTGATCGTCAGTAACTTAAACGGGATCGGGGTCAACGCTGCGATAAAGACATACAAGCTGCCACGTACATCGAACTCCTTCGCCAACGCGTCAATTCCTTCCTGTGTGATCTTGGGAATCATCAACGCAAGCTCGATCATGGCATAGCCAATGTAGTAACCCAGGAACGCCCCAAGCACACTGCCGATGGTACAAACCGTGGCAAACCACATCGACTTCTTACGATTGCCCATACACAACGGAGCCAACAGCACATCCGGCGGGATCGGGAAAAAGCTCGATTCCACAAAGCTCAAACAGAACAATGCGGTCGTCGAATGTTTGTGATGAGCAAAGGAAAGCACCCAGTCATACATGCGACGATGAATCGCCCAAGCAGGAACCGGCTTGGCAGGAACAGGTGCATCAACAGTGGCGGTATTTGAGGTGTCATTCACGCGAGGCATTATGACGGATCAGGGGTGGGATGACAAAGTGTATCGGCTTTTCTGAATATAAATTCTTGGCGTCTAAACCTTGTCTGGATTACAATCGTTAAAACCTCGAAAGTTTTCGTTTGACAGACAAGGAGATAATCGTGTCCCAAAAATTAATTAAACATGGCGATGATTGGGCGCTGGTTATCGACAAGCAGATCATAGAAGCTTTGGATATCTCTTCCGAGACCGAGTTTGAATTATCCACTGATGAAAAGAATCTGGTTTTAAAACCTATCCGTGAACAAGATGTCGATGCTAAATTGGATCAAGCAATTGATCGTATTCACAATCGCTTTGGCAACGCTATGAAAAAACTCGCGGAATAGGCCATGGACATTCTCTTCCTGAATAACCAACATGTTTTGAAATTGCATCAAAGCCTCATTGAACACTACGGCGGTTCTGCCGGCGTGCGCGACATGGGCTTGATGGAATCTGCTATCGCACAGCCACGCGCCATGTTCTCAGGTGAATACCTGCATCAATGGCCATACGAAATGGCAGCAGCCTATCTGTTTCATTTGGTTAAGAATCATCCATTTATTGATGGCAACAAACGCATTGGTGCTGCAAGTGCCATTGTTTTTCTGGATATCAACGGTATCCAAATACACAACGATGAAACGGGCCTGGTCAACCTGACGCTTGACGTCGCCACCGGCAAAGCTGACAAGTCCGACATCGCAGCGTTTTTCAAGCAGCATCATCTCCAATAAAAAACACGGCAATGATCAATCACCATTGCCGTGTCTTTGCTACATGATGTTTTGCATCAACTCACTGAGCGGATGCCTGCTTATCTCTAAGTGACTGAGCATACTCGCTGGGCAACACAAAGGTCGCGCCCTGATCAATGAGGAACTCAATAATCTTGGTGAACTGTTCAAAGCTGTAGTCATCCCACATGACCGGATGGCCCTGCAGCGTGAAGTAATCACGATCAGTATATTTCAGGTATCCGCGGACAAAGCGTTCAAAATGTGGGCGTCCAACGGAGGCTTCAATGCCAACGCTCCAGACGCGGTCGAGGATGATGATCTTGTTGTTGCTCTTTTGCATGGTCTGCTTGCCGAGCTTGTCCATGGGCTGAGGGTAGATCCACGAAGTCATGTAAGGATCTTCGATCATCATGCGATGGGTGGCTTGGTTTTGTGAGCCGTTTCCCACACCACCGGGAGGGCCGAAGCTGGTGAAGTGGAATCCCAGGTGTTCGTAGCAGAGCTTTTGTGATTTATCCAAGCGTGCTTTTTGCTCTTCGAATGTCCGATGGTTGAATTCGTTGTATTTCTTGCCATCGTCTGCGACGTGCGTTCTGTGATCCCAACCGTGGAACCAGATTTCCCAATTGCCTGATTCGTGTTGTTTCTTGACCCACTGGATATATTCAGGCGTTGGATTCTCCAACGAGTTGGCAAGCATACCCATGGTGCCTTTGACACCTTTACTGTTGAGATAGTCGACCACGCGGGTCCAGCGCGGATGCTGTGTCTTACGGTGCATTTTCAGGTCATCGAGTTTAATGACAATCGACAGCGGCTTTTCACGTTTGGGGATGTTGTCAAAATCGATGGGCTTGGGCTTGGGTTTGGCAACATAGGCCTTGGGTAAAATCGGCTTGGTGTCTGCGGGTAAGCCGGTGATTTCAAAGTCATCCAGGTCCGCATCAATCATGGCTGTGGACCACGTGTGAACCCAGAGCTTAAGCGTCCTGGCATTGGCCGGTGGCGTGACGACTTTGGTGTACTGCTTCCAATCCGTGCCTGACTTCTTGAGGGTTAACATCGGGAAACCGCCTTTGATCGCGGGATCTTTGATATGCCCTTTGCCGTTTTCGTCAGCATACATCACGTAGACAGCTGCGCCGGTATTGGCTGTACGCGCCCAGAATGAAATGGTCACAGGCTCGCCGGGTGTAACAGGCAAGTGTGCACTTGAAGCGTTGGAGCCCTTGGGCTTGGTACGGTCATTGGTGATGCGCAGGCCCATCTTGCCGGTGCGTGCAGACTCTGCCAACACATCCGAATCACCATCACCGATGGACCACCCACTCTTGCCGTCTTCAAATCCGGGGTTCGGCAAAGCGTTGGTTGGGTCAGCTGCC